>SKSP01000428.1 GCA_007122945.1 Ilumatobacteraceae bacterium
CGTGTGCTTGGTCGATCACGTCCTTCGGTGGCGACCCCAGCGCGTTCGCGATCAGCGCGATGGGGTGGGAGAGCGCGATCTCGACCTGCCGGTGCGCGACCTCGTCGGTCCAGCCGAGCACCCCGCCGGGCTTCACGTCCTCCGGTAGCGGCGGCAGATCGAAGCGCTCCATGAGCGACTCGACGTAGCGCCAGTGCTGCGCATCGATCATCGACCGGATCTGCGACAGCAGCTCGTCGGCGTTGCCGCCGTGGACGTCCACCGACTTCTGCGGCATCACGGTGTCGACGCCGTAGGGCTTGCCGTCCACGTGCTCGTCGATCCAGTCGAGCTCGATCTCGAGTTGCTCGGGGCTGAATCCGACGGCCCCGAGCACCCCGAGCCCTCCGGCCTTGCTCACTGCGGCGACGACATCGCGGCAGTGCGTGAAGGCGAAGATCGGGTACTCGATCCCGAACGCGTCGCACAATGGGGTTCGCATGAAGTCCCTCCGGGTCTCTCGACTGTCGACGCCACGGTAGGTCGGTCGACGTCACGGCCACCCATCGGCGGGCCGGCAGCGTGGAACACGGCGACGTCGACCTCCCAACGACCCGAACTCACGAGCGCTGCGGTGGACGCCTTCGATGGCCTCGGTGATCAGGTGGTCGTGCCGATGACGACGACGTGGGTCTGGGCGGGTGGGCGCTGTCAACCTCGGGACGGGGACGGCTCCGCGATGGGTGCGATCTGATAGGTGCAGGTGCTGCATCGGTCGGACTTGCGCTCGATGCGTGTCACCTGGGCGTCGGGGAGGCTGTCCTCGATGAAGCCGAGCTCGGCGGTGCAGGCGTGCTGGTATCGGTCGGCGACGTCCCAGATGGGGCAGTTGTGGAGTTGGATCCGGAAGGCGCCGCCGCTGGTCTCGTCGAAGTCGGCGACGTAGCCCTGGGCGTCGAAATGGTCGGCCAGGGCGGCCACCCGTTCGCCGGTCGGCTTGCCGGCGAGCCCTTCCCGGGTTGCGTCGACCATGCGTTGACGGCGGCGATCGAAGATCCGCTCGACGAGCCCTGGATCCTCGTCGTGGATGTCGTCGAGGATCTCGACCGCGAGGCCTCGCTCGTCGGCGAAGAGGGGCTCGGTGAGGGCGGTGCAGCGATAGATGTCGGCGGGTCTGCCGGTCTGGCCGCGCAACGGCCGGGTCGCGACGAGGTCGGCAGACCGGAGCGCAGCGAGGTGCTGACGAACGGCACTGGGCGAGATCTCCAGATCATCGGCGAGGTCGTCGGCGGTCGCCTCGCCGCGTCGCTTGAGGATCTCGAGCACCCGCCGCTGGGTTGGCGAGACCTCACGATGCTCCGAACGATGCTCCGAACGATGCACCGATCCCATGACGTGAACGTACCACCGTCTCGAGATTATTCCAAGTTACGAAAGTTGCGACTGGCAAAACAACTGATAATCTGACGCTCGTGAAAGGAGCGACATGAAAGTGTGGATCGATCAGGACCTGTGCACCGGCGACGGGTTGTGCGAGGAGATCGCACCCGACGTGTTCTTCGGTCAGGACGATGGCCTCTACTACGTGAAGGAATCGGCAACGAACTTCGGTGCCGACAAACTGTTCGACGGAAGCGCCAATCCGGCCGGCTCCGACGGCATGGCCCGCATCCCGGACGGTGGCCTGGATCGCGTGATCGAAGCCGCCGAGGAATGCCCCGGCGAGTGCATCTTCATCGAGGTCGACGGATGAGGTGGCTGCTGACGGGTCGCCCCCCGCTCCTTCGTCGAGCTCGACGGTCGACCCAACACCACGAGGAGTTCATGTCATGACGCTCATGCAATCGTCCACCGGCACGCCGATCTCCCTGAGTGGCCAGGCAGTCGCAAAGGTCGCCGAGCTGCTCACCGCGGAGGGGGACGAGAGTCTGTGCCTGCGCGTCGCCGTCCGAGCGGGGGGCTGCTCGGGCTTCTCCTACGAGATGTTCTTCGATGGCGACGTGGCCGACAGTGACCACGTGGCGAGGTTCGAAACCGTCACGGTGCTGGTCGACGCAGCCAGCGCCCCACTGCTCGCCGGGGCGACACTGACCTACTCCGACGGCCTGCAGGACAGCGGGTTCAGCATCGAGAACCCGAACGCCCAGCGCAGCTGCGGCTGTGGACAGTCGTTCGGTTGACCCACCGAGCAGTTCAACCGGGCCGGCACTGCGCGGTCTCGACGCGACCGATCTCCCAGTTCGACACCCAGTGACGAGGAGTGACACCACCATGACCAGCCAGAGCCCGGTGATCGAGGAGTTGCTCGACGGATCGTACGAGTACGGGTTCAGTACCGACCTGGACACCGACATCGCTCCGCCGGGCCTGAACGAGGACGTCGTCCGCCTGATCTCGGCCAAGAAGGGGGAGCCGGAGTGGTTGCTCGAGTGGCGGTTGAAGGCGTTCGCTGCGTGGCAGGCGATGGACGAGCCCGACTGGGCGAAGCTCGACATCGAGCCGATCGACTACCAGTCGATCAGTTACTGGGCGGCGCCGAAGCCCAAGCCGACGCTCGACAGCATGGACGACGTCGATCCGGAGATCCGCGAGATGTTCGACAAGCTCGGCATCCCTCTGCACGAACAGAAGATGCTCAGCAACGTCGCGATCGACGCCGTGGTCGATTCGGTCTCGGTGACGACCACGTTCAAGGCCACGCTGGCTGAGGCTGGGGTCATCTTCTGCTCGTTCTCCGAGGCCGTGCGTGAGCATCCGGATCTCGTGCGCGAACACCTCGGATCGGTCGTGCCGTTCCGAGACAACTACTTCGCGGCACTCAACTCGGCGGTGTTCTCCGATGGGTCGTTCTGCTACATCCCCACGGGTGTCCGGTGTCCGATGGAGCTCTCGACGTACTTCCGGATCAACTCGCAGAACACCGGTCAGTTCGAGCGCACGCTGATCGTCGCCGAGGACGACTCGTACGTGTCGTACCTCGAAGGCTGCACCGCTCCGATGCGCGACGAGAACCAGCTCCACGCCGCGGTGGTGGAGCTCGTGGCGAAGGACCGGGCCACCATCAAGTACTCGACGGTGCAGAACTGGTACCCCGGGGACGACAACGGCGTCGGTGGCATCTACAACTTCGTCACCAAGCGAGGTCGAGCGCACACCGATGCGAAGATCTCGTGGACCCAGGTCGAGACCGGTTCGGCGATCACGTGGAAGTACCCGAGCGTGATCCTGCAGGGTGACCGCTCGGTGGGCGAGTTCTACTCGGTGGCGCTGTCGAACAAGCGTCAGCAGGCAGACACGGGCACGAAGATGGTCCACATCGGGGCCGACACGTCGAGCACCGTGATCTCCAAGGGGATCTCCGCCGGGCACGGCCGCAACACCTATCGCGGCCTCGTCAAGATGCTGCGGTCGGCCGACAACGCCCGCAACTACACGCAGTGCGACTCGTTGCTGATCGGCAAGGAGTGCGCAGCCAACACGATCCCGTACATCGAGGTGAAGAACCCGACCGGCCAGGTCGAGCACGAGGCGTCCACGTCGACGGTCGGCGAGGACCAGCTGTACTACTGCCGACAGCGCGGGATGACCGAGGAGGACGCCATGGCGATGATCGTCAACGGGTTCTGCCGCGAGGTGTTCGGCGAGCTCCCGATGGAGTTCGCCGTCGAAGCTCAGCGGCTGCTGAGCGTGAGCTTGGAAGGAAGTGTGGGCTGATGCTCCACGTCGAGAACCTGACCGTTTCGATCGGTGACAAGCGGATCCTCAGGGGTCTGGACCTCGATGTCCGACCGGGCGAGGTGCATGCGATCATGGGGCCCAACGGGTCGGGCAAGAGCACGTTCGCCCATGCACTCGCCGGACGTGAGGGCTACGATGTCGGCGGAACCGCGACGCTCGACGGTGCCGATCTGCTCGAGATGGAGCCCGAGGAGCGCGCCGCTGCGGGCGTGTTCATGGGGTTCCAGTACCCGGTCGAGATCCCCGGCGTGAACAACATGTACTTCCTCCGCACGGCGCTCAACTCGGTGCGCCAGGCGCGTGGCGAGGACGAGGTCAGCGCCCGCGAGTTCCTCGAGGTCGCGAAGCGGGCCATGCAGCTCGTCGACATGAACCCGGACTTCCTGCAGCGCTCCGTCAACGCCGGGTTCAGCGGCGGCGAGAAGAAGCGCAACGAGATCCTCCAGATGGCCGTGATGGAGCCTCGCCTGGCGGTACTCGACGAGACCGACTCCGGTCTCGACATCGACGCGCTCAAGGTCGTCGCGTCCGGGGTCCACGCGCTGCGCGGTCCCGAGCGGTCGATGGTGGTCATCACCCACTACCAGCGCTTGCTCGAGTACATCACCCCCGATTTCGTGCACGTGCTGGTCGACGGTCGGATCGTCGAGTCGGGTGACAGCTCGCTGGCGCTCCACCTCGACGACCACGGCTACGCGCAGTTCCTCGCGGTTGCTCCCGGTGACGAACAGCGATCACTCGCCGCCACTCGCTCATGACCACCGATTCGCTCACCTCGAACGTGGTGTTGCCGACCAAGCGTGACGAAGCGTGGCGGTACGCGCCCCACCGCACGCTGGCCGAGTTGTCGTTCGGCCCGCCGAACGGATCGATCGCGTCGGTGCCCGCCGGCCTGCTCGACGACATCCCCGTGCTGGACGGTCTCTGCGTCGTCGTCGTCAACGGCATCGTCGACGTGGGTCGTTCACGTCTCCACTCGCTGGTGCGCGGGGTGACCGTCTCGTCGCGTGCCGCGGCGCTCGCGACGGATCGGGCCGCGAGCACACCGGGCGACGAGACGCCGTCGCCCACGGACGCGTACGTGGTGCTCAACGCGGCCTACGGGGTCGACGGAGCCCTGATCGAGATCGAGCCCGGGGTCGTGCTCGACGAGCCGATCCATGTGGTGGACATCTCGATCCCCGATCATCTCGGCGGCGCCTCGTGCGCGCGGACCCACATCCATCTCGGCGCAGGGAGCTCGGCGACCGTCGTCGAGACCCGGATCAGCGCGGGCTCCGGCTTCGGTGGGTCGAACGTCTGCACCCTGGTGTCACTCGACGACGGCGCAGAGCTCGAGCACGTCGTGTTGCAGGACCTCCCGTCGTCGCAGGTCCATCTCGGCCGCGTCGAGGTGGACCAGGCGACCCGATCCACGTTCAGGGCTCGTTCGTTCAACACCGGTGGCGCCTACGGGCGGCTCGAGTACCACGTCGTGCTGCGCGGACCCGAAGCATCTGCCGACCTCGCTGGGCTCTACCTCGGATCCGGTGAGCAGGTGCTCGACCAGCAGGTCACCGTGGTGCACGCCGCCGAGAACTGCGTGAGCCGTCAGGCGTTCCGCGGTGTGCTCGACGACGAGAGCACCGGCGTGTTCAACGGTGGGATCGACGTCCGGCCGGGTGCCGACGGGACCGACGCGTCGCAGTCGAACGACAATCTGCTGTTGTCCGTGCGGGCCGAGGCCAACACGCAGCCCCGGCTCGAGATCCTGGCCGACGAGGTCAGCTGCACCCACGGCGCGACCGTCGGTCGGCTCGACGACGACGCCCTGTACTACCTGCGGTCCCGAGGTGTTCGTGCCGAGGGCGCGCGGCGTCTCCTGATCGACGGCTTCGCCAACCAGATCGTGGAGCAGGTCGGCGCCGGACCGGTCCGGGCCTGGATCAGCCACCGACTGGGATACCGCGACGATGGGTGACCAACAGGTCTCCGTCCGGCGCGGTTTCGTCCTTCCGCGTGACTGCACCGTCACGATCGTCCCCGCCGGCCACCGCGTCATCCTCGCCGGGGGCGACCGCGTCACCGTCGTGCAGGCACTCGGCGGCAGGGTCACGGTCACGACCGCGGCCGGCGAGATGGCTCGCCTCGGCCCCCGGGACTCCATCGAGTTCGGCCTCGTCGAGCCCCCTGCGGAACGCGGCGCACCGAGCGGTGAGCCGTTCGACATCGACCGTGTCTGGGAGGCCGCGGCAACGGTGTACGACCCCGAGATCCCCGTCGACATCGTCGAGCTCGGACTGGTGTACCGCGTCGACGCCGAACAGCTTCCCAGCGGCAACTGGCACGTCGACATCGACATGTCGGTCACGGCGCCGTTCTGCGGGATGGGTGACATCCTCCGACAGGATCTTCACGACGCCGTCGCGGCGCTCGACGGTGTCGAGGACGTCCAGGTGGCACTCGTGTTCGATCCGCCGTGGGACGCGTCACGTCTCTCCGACGTCGCCCGTCTCGAGCTGGGGATGATGTGACCGAGACCGGCGTCGATGCCGACCCGGCCGGGTGGGACCAGCCGCCAACTCGGTGTTGGAGCGACGGACGGTCATTGGTTCCGGAACGCGGTCTCGACCTGATGGGCGAGGTCGGCGAACGCAGACCCGCCGTCTGCGGCGACCACCAGCAGGTCGAGCGCCCCGCTGAACGCGATCGTCGGGTCGTAGCCGTCGTACACCGGCAGCGGCCGCCCGACCCCGGCCAGCAGGGATGCGGACGAGTTGGGGGTCCACAGTCCCGGCCACTCGTGTGGCAGCCGGGTGCTCCCGAGCACCGTTCGATCGGCGGCGCAGACGACCTCCATGTGGCCCCCGACCGGTCGACCGATCACCTGCAGTGTGGTGGCGCCGGTCGGCATGTCGACGGTGAGCTCGGTGAGGTACTCGCTGACGAAGCTGCAGGCGAACGTCAGCTGGCCACTGGCCAGGTACCACACCCATCCGCCGTTGGGGTCGCCTTGCTCGGCGAGGACGCCGCGTGCGCCGGCCTCCAACGGTGCACCGAGGTGAGCGGTGATCGTGAACCCGCTGCTCATCGCGGGGGTGTTGTCCTCGAACAACCGCTCACCGGGGCGCAGCTCGACCCGTGACGCCCCGGTCGGCCACGGCAGGAACAGATGCCCGAGGCGATCCATGACCCCGTCGCTGAGCGGGAGGACACCGTTGCGCTCGGCTTCCTCGAACCAGCGGGCCACGAGTCGATCGCGGGTCTCGGGGTGCTGGTCGCCGACGTCGTGGTTCTCGGCCATGTCGGTGTGGGTGTCGAAGAGGTGCCAGTGGTCCGTCTCGAAGTCGTCGCTGCCGGCGATGAGGTCGCGTTCGGCGTGGGTGAGCTGGTTGACGTGGTTGGTGACGACCTTCCAGCCGTCCTCGTACATCGCCCGGCTGCCCCAGCACTCGTAGTACTGGCTCGTCCTCGGATCAGGCGCGTCAGCGTGGTCGAGCATCGGGCGGAGGGTGACGCCGTCCAGGCTCATCTGCGGCACGCCGTCGATCGTCTCGGGTGGCTCGACGTCGACGAGGTCGAGCACCGTGGGCAACAGGTCGATGGCATGGCAGTACTGGTGACGGATCTCGCCGGCAGCGGCCAGCCCCACCGGCCAGGAGATGACGAGCGGATCTCGAACCCCGCCCTCGAACGTGTACCGCTTGAACCGACGGACCGGGGTGTTGCCGGCCTCGGCCCAGCCCCACGGGTAGTGGTTGTAGGTGAGCGGCCCGCCGAGCTCGTCGATCATGCGCAGGTTCAGCTCGACGTCCTCGTCACGCCCCTGTGCGAAACGGAACTCGCTCACCGAGCCGTGCGGTCCGGCCTCACCCGATGCACCGTTGTCCGACAGCACGACGACGATCGTGTTCTCGCGTTGGCCGAGCTCGTCCAGGGCGGTGAGCACGCGCCCGATCTGCGCATCGGCGTGGGTGAGGAACCCCGCGTAGACCTCCATCATCCGGGCGTAGAGCCGCTGGTGGCTCGCGTCCAGGCCCTCCCAGTCAGGGACGTGCTCCGAGGGCAAGGGCAGGTTGGTGCCGGCCTCCACGATGCCGAGGTCGATCTGGCGTTCGAGGACCGCCCGCCGCCAGGCGTCCCAGCCGCCGTCGAACCTGTTCCGGTAGGGCTCGGACCACTCGGGCGCGACGTGGTGGGGGGCGTGGGTGGCGCCGAGGGCCAGCCAGACGAGGAACGGCCGGTCCGGCTGGTTGCGCCGCAGCTCGCGGACGCGGGCGATGGTCTCGTCGGCCAGGTCCTCGCTGAGGTGGTAGCCCTCGTCGGGGGTGCGGGGCGGATCGACGTAGGTGTTGTCACGCACCAGCTCGGGCGCCCAGTGGTTGGCGTCGCCGCCGAGGAACCCGTAATAGTGCTCGAAGCCCTTGCCGAGCGGCCAGTTCTCGAACGGCCCCGAGGGCGAACGTTGGTCGCGGGGCGTGAGGTGCCACTTGCCCACCGCGAACGTGGCGTACCCCTCGGCTCGGAGGATCTCGGCGAGGGTGCCGGCCTCCGGTGGGATGCGAGCGGTGTAGCCCGGGAAGTTCATCGGCAGGTCGGGAAGCATGCCCATCCCGACGCGGTGGTGGTTCCGCCCGGTCAGCAGGCAGGCGCGGGTCGGCGAGCACACCGCGGTGGTGTGGAAGTTCGTGAGGCGCACACCTCGCTCCGCCACGCTGTCGATCGCCGGCGTCGCGATGTCGGAGCCGTAGCAGCCGAGCTGCGCGAACCCGGTGTCGTCGAGCACGACGACCACGACGTTGGGTGCGCCCACCCGGAACGGGCGGGGGACCCGGGCGGAGGTGGAGCCGGCGGTCGTGAGCGCGACCGTCACGGTGCCATCGGGGTGGGGGACGGGATGAGCGACACCGTTTCGGAGCTCCCCCATGTCGCGAGGACGCAGAGCATCGACCGACACCTTACGTGGTCGCGTCCGGCGCCGGGCCCAACGTCGAGGCGCGCTCGGGAATGCGTGGCGCATCGAAGGTGGTGGCAGCCAGATCTCGGTGGGCGGTTCGGAGCCGTCGGGAACTCAGCCGGTCCGATGAACGACCAGGAGCTCATGCACTCGACCTCTCGTTCTCGGTTCACGTTCCGATCCGCCGTGCTCGTGGCGGTGGCCGCCCTGTCGCTCGCGGCGTGCGGCGGCGACGACGCCACGTCGGAGCCGGCCGAGACGGAGGCCTCGGCCGGTGTCGAGATGTCGATCGCCGATGCGTGGTCTCGCCAGCCTGCCGCCGGGCAGTCGGTCAGCGCGGCGTATGGGATCCTGTCGAATCCGGGGGACGTGGACGTCACGGTCGTGTCGGCGTCGAGCCCGATCTCCACGCGAGTGGAGCTGCACGAGACACTCGTCGACGATGACGGGATGATGTCGATGGTCGAGCGCGAGCAGGGCTTCGTCGTTCCCGCCAGAGGCGAGTTCGCCTTCGAGCCTGGCGGCCCGCACGTCATGTTCCTCGACATCGACGCCGCTTCGTACCCCGACGAGGTCGAAGTGACGCTCGAGTTCGATGGCGCCGAGCCGCTGACCTTCATGGCCGAGGTCCGCGCCATCGACGGCGGGATGGACTCGGACGGCGGGATGGACACGGACGGCGGCATGGACATGGACGGCGGGATGGACACGGACACGGGTCACGGCGACGGGTGATCACGGCGACGGACGAGCTGTTCCGCAGCGTGCACTCGTCGATGTGATTCTGCGACGCGCGCCGTGGGGAGAAGCCGGTCCCCGCTCTCGACGGGTCGGCCATCGGGAATGCCAGCGCTCGCGCGCTGGTTCCAGCACGTACACCGGGGGTACATCGCCCGGACACGACGAATTGGAAGAGGAACATCATGGGTCTGCATCTGGGCGACACCGCTCCCGACTTCACCGCAATGACCACCGACGGGGAGTTCTCGTTCCACGACTGGAAGAAGGACTCGTGGGCGGTGTTCTTCAGCCACCCGGCCGACTTCACCCCGGTGTGCACCACGGAACTGGGCCGCACCGCAGCGCTCGAGGGCGAGTTCGCCAAGCGCAACACCAAGGCGATGGCGCTCTCGATCGACCCGATCGAGGAGCACCACAAGTGGGCGCCCGACATCGGCGAGGTCACCGGTACCCCGCTCAACTTCCCGATCGTGGCCGACCCGGACCATCGCGTCGCCGAGCTCTACGACATGATCCATCCCGGTGAGGGCGACACCTCCACCGTCCGGTCGGTGTTCATCGTCGACCCTGACAACAAGTTGCGCCTGATGCTCACCTACCCCAAGTCCGTGGGCCGCAACTTCGACGAGATCGTCCGCGTCATCGATGCCCTCCAGGCCACCGACAAGGATCCCATCGCCACCCCCGCTGACTGGAAGCCCGGCGAGCGAGTGATCGTCGCCACGGCCGTGTCGACCGATGACGCCAAGAAGCAGTTCGAGAACGTCGAGGAGTTCAAGCCGTACCTGCGCTTCGCCGACGCTCCCAAGTGAGCGGGTGACCGTGCGCGGGTGACACCGCGCAGCGGCGCGAGCCCGGCCTCGTCGACCTCGTCGACGTCGTCCCAGGCCGCGATGCCGTCGTGACAGGCACCGTCCGGCGCCGGGTGCTCACCGCCGGCCCTGGCCGCGGTCGTGCTCCACGCGATTGCGACCGAGACGCTTCGCCACGTACATCGCCGCGTCGGCACGGCGAACAGCGGCGTCGGGCTGCTCGTCCGTCGCGCGCAGCTGGGCGACCCCGAAGCTGGCGGTGATCGAGATCGTCGCCCCGTCGTGGAGCACCTCGAGGCTGGCGAGGGCAGCCCGAAGGCGTTCCGCCGCGCGTCTGCCGGCGGCGATGTCGGCACCCCGGACGACGAGGGCGAACTCCTCGCCCCCGAGCCGCCCGATCAGGTCGCTCGCCCGGCGTTCGGTCCGCAGCAGTTCGGCGACCGCGATCAGCGTCGCGTCACCCGCCGCGTGTCCCCACGTGTCGTTGATGACCTTGAACCGGTCGAGGTCGAACAGGATCATCGCCGCCGGTTGCCCCGTGCGTCGCACCCACTCCAACTCGCGCTCGGCCTCGGCGAAGAAGCTGCGATGGTGCAGCAGTTCGGTCAGCGGGTCGACCCGAGCCAGGCGTTCCAGCTCTTGCTGTTGCTCTTGCATCACGCGCTGCTGCAGTTCGAGGCGGTGCAGCGCGACCCGGCTCTCGGTGACGTTGAAGATCACCCACACGGCCATGTCCGGTCGTCCAGCGACGGAGGGGAGCGGCGCGATGTGGGCCTCGAACCAGAGGTGATCCGGTACGTCGGAACGGGGCAGGACCCCCTCGACGTCGTCGCTGCTGAGGGTGTACTCGTGGTGGACCACGCGGCCGGTGTCGAGCGCCTCGTGCACGCACCCGAGGAAGCGGTCGGCTGCCTCGGCCGGCAGCACATCGTGCATCAGCTTGCCGATGAGGGGCCGCCCGTCGTGGTATCGGGTGTTGTCGACACCGCCGAGGACCGCCACGTAGCGTCCCTCACGATCGAGCACGAAGAACGGTTCGGGGAGCGCCTCGACGATCGCCTCGAGCAACGCTGCGTGATCGTTCGTCGTCTCGTTCAACCAGCCCGCGCCGGGAGCACTGTTCATCGGGACCTCCACTGCATTATCGGTCCAGCGGAGCCCGAACTCAATCTCACCTGCGAGCAGCCCTCGCGAACGACTCGTGATCCCGGCGCGGCACCGGCGATCTCGATGCGAGGCTCTCGGGCCCCGAGGACCGTCGAGCACATCCAACGCCACGGTCGCACCGCGCTCGTGGTCGGTACTGGCGACTTCCGACTAGCGTGCGCGGCGTGACGTTCCGACAGCACCGGTCGCGCGGTGCTCGTTCTCGACGGACAGCCGAATGAACGTCGGCACGCTGATCGAACGTGCCGGGCGCCGGTACGGCGGCCGTGTCGCGCTCGAGGATCACCGTGGCGAGCTGACCTTCGAGCAGGTCGCCGACCGTGTCAATCGGCTGGCGCGGGGGTTGCTCGGCCTCGGGCTCGAGCCGGGCGATCGGGTCCTCGACCTGCAGACCAACTCGACCGACTACGTCGTCACCGATTACGCCCTCGCGTCTGCCGGTCTCGTGCGCGTGGCGCTCAACCACCGCCATCAACCCCAGGACTGGGGCCGCATCGCGCACGACAATGGGGCCCGGGGAATCATCTTCGCTGATCGGTTCCGTCACGCCGCGGCCGGCGTGCTCGACGAGGTCGCGGTGCGGGTGTGCGTCGACGCCGACGGTGACGACCGATCGGCCGGGATCGAGTTGATCGAGAACACCTCGGCGGGGCCCCTGGGTGTCGACGTCGGCCCTGACGACCTCGTCTCGCTGAACTACTCCTCCGGCACGACCGGTCGACCGAAAGGGGCACTGCGCAGCCACCGCAACCGGATGGCGAGCCTGGCCAACATCGTCACGGACATCCTGGGCGGCGTCCCCGCCCCGGACGACGCCTGGTGCCACGCCGGGCCGCTCACGCACGCCAGCGGGCTCTTCTCGCTGCCTCACTTCGCGCTCGGTGCCCGGCAGGTGATCCTGCCCGAGTGGGACCCCTCGGCCTTCGTCGACGCGGTGTTGCGGCGTGGGGTCACCGGTTCGGTGCTCGTGCCGACGATGCTCGTGCGCCTGATGCGGTCCGATGCGCTGCCGGCCGGCGGCCTGACCTCCCTGCGGCGGCTCGTCTACGCGGGTGCACCGATGCCCCCGGAGCAGGTCCGCGAGGCGCTGCGCGACGTCACTCCCCGTCTGATCCAGATGTACGGCTTGGTGGAGGCGATCCCGCCGGTCACCGTGTTGGACGAAGCCGCCCACCGGGAGGGTGCGACCTCGCCCGACTCGATGCTGCTGGCCTCGGCGGGCCGGCCGTGTCTCGGGGTCGAGCTGCGGATCGTCGACGAAGCCGGACACGAGGTCGCTCCGGGGGAGGTCGGTGAGGTGATCACCCGCGGCGATCACACCATGGCTGGCTACTGGGGGACGGCCGACGATGCCGTCGCCAAGTCGATCGTCGACGGCTGGCTGCTGACGGGCGACCTGGGCAAGCTCGTCGACGACCATCTCTACCTGGTCGACCGCAAGGGCGACATGATCATCTCCGGTGGCTACAACATCTACCCGCGCGAAGTGGAGGACGTGATCGCGGAGGTCGACGGCGTCGACCAGGTGGTCGTGCTCGGCGCACCGGATCCCGAGTGGGGCCAGCGGATCGTGGCGTTCGTCACCTCGGCACGAGGCGCGACGATCGATGTCGGCGCGATCGAACGTCACTGCCGCGAACGCCTCGCCGGGTACAAGAAGCCCAAGGAGATCCACCAGGTCGACGAGCTACCGGTCGGGGTGACCGGCAAGGTCTCCAAGCAGGCCCTCGTCCAACTGCTCACGGCGGCGGACCCGTGACCGCACGCGTAGCGAGATGACGGAGAGATGACAGAGAGCGACAAGAGAGAGATGACAGACAGATGAGCGACGCCTGGATCCTCGACGCCGTGCGCACCCCGTTCGGCCGGCACGCCGGCGGGTTGTCCCACGTCCGGACGGACGACCTCGCAGCGATCCCGCTGCGAGAGCTCCTCCGTCGGAACCCGAGCGTCGACCCGGCGAGCATCGACGACGTGGTCTACGGGAACGTGAACGGCGCCGGCGAGGACAACCGCAACGTGGCCCGCATGGCGTTGCTGCTCGCCGGGCTGCCGTGCGAGGTACCCGGGGTGTCGGTCAATCGTCTGTGCGGGTCGGGCGGGGAGGCGGTCGTGCAGGCCGCTCGTCAGATCCGTGCCGACGACGCGTCGATGGTGGTCGCCGGCGGGGTGGAGGGGATGAGCCGCTCGCCGTTCATCGTGCCGCGGCCCACAGCGGGCTTCCCCGGCAACATGGAGATGCACGCGTCCACCGTTGGCTGGCGCCTCGCGAACCCCACGTTCCCAGCCGAGTGGGTGGTGTCGCTCGGGCGATGTGCCGAGCTGGTCGCGGCGGAACTCGGGGTGACCCGCGACGAGCAGGACGAGTGGGCGCTGAGGAGCCACCGGCGCGCCGCGGCGGCCTGGGACGGCGGTCGCCACGACCGGGTCGTCGAGGTGGATGGCGTCTGTCGCGACGAGTCGGTCCGCACCGACACCGACCTCGCCAAGCTGGCACGTCTCGCACCGGCGTTCTCCGCGTCGGGCACCGTCACGGCCGGGAACTCGTCGCCGATCAACGACGGAGCGATCGCCCTGCTGATGGGTGACGACACCGCCGCTGAAGCCACGGACCGCCCACCGCTGGGACGGCTGCTCGGGTCCGCCGTCGTGGGCGTGCGACCCGACCAGTTCCCGCTCGCGCCCGTCGACGCCATCCGCAAGCTCGTCGCGCGTCTCGGGCGCGATGTCGGCGAGATCGACGTCATCGAGATCAACGAAGCCTTCGCGGCGGTCGTGCTGTGCTGTCTCCAGCACCTCCCCGACGTCGACCCCGAGAACGTCAACCCGAACGGCGGAGCGATCGCGCTCGGACACCCGCTCGGCGCGTCCCTCTCCAGGGTGGTGGTCGACCTGTGCGCCGAGCTCGGCCGCCGCGGCGGTGGGGTGGGCATCGCGTCGGCGTGCATCGGCGTCGGCCAGGGGATCGCGATCGCGTGCGAGGTCCCGCGCTGAGGCTTGCGGGAACAGCGCGCCGAAGCGCTTAACGTGGCAGGTCGCACGAGACGTCGAGGAGGAACCGTGGCACGCACCTACGTCATCACCGGGGAGGGGTCCGGCATCGGCCGGGCGCTCGGCGACCTGCTCCGCGACCAGGGCCACCGGGTCATCGGCGTCGACCTGAGCGGCAGCGAGGTCACCGCCGACCTCGCCACCGTCGACGGGCTCGCCGCCATGGTCGGCGCGGTCACCGAGGTGTCGGAGGGCCGGATCGACGCGGTGGTGGCCAACGCCGGTCTCGCGCTGGCCGAGCCCGTCACGACGGCGGTCAACTTCTTCGGAGCGGTCGGCACCGTGGAGGGCCTGCGGCCGTTGCTGGCCGCATCGGAGACGCCGCGAATCTCGGTGACGGGTTCGATGACCGCCCTGCAGCCGCACGACGACGACTTGCTCGAGGCGTTGCTCCGGGGCGATCGCTCGGCGGCCATGGCGCGCGCCGAGGCGATGTCCGAGGATCCGTCTACCGCGTGGCTGAACTACCCGACGTCGAAGCAGGCCCTGCTCCGCTGGGTGCGTCGGACGGCCCCGACCACCGAGTACGCCGGTTCCGGCATCGCGCTGAATGCGGTCGCGCCCGGTGTGGTCCTCACCCCGATGACCGCGCCGCTGCTCGCCACTGCCGACGGTCGGAAGATGGTGCTCGACGCCGTCCCGATGCCCCTCAACGGGCCGGCCGATCCGATCGTGGTCGCCCGGCTGCACGCGTTCTTGACGGCCCCCGAGAACACCCACCTCTGCGGGCAGTGCATCTACGTCGACGGCGGGTACGACGCGCTCGTGCGCGGCGACAACACGTGGTGACCCGACGTACCACTGGGCGGGACCCGGGCTGGTCGGGCCGGTCCGGTCGCGCGAGCGTCGGGTTGCGAGGGGCGCAACCGGGGGGGAGAGCGATGGACGTCGAACACCACGAGGCACACGTCAACGGGATCGACCTGCACTACGTGACCCTGGGCTCGGGGCCGCCGGTGATCTTCTGTCATGGTCTGCCTCACCTCTGGTACACCTGGCACCATCAGCTGCCCGTCGTCGCCGCGGCCGGACGCCAAGCGGTCGCGATCGACGTGCGCGGCATGGGCTCGTCCGAGGTCCCCGACGACCCGGCCGCCTATCCGGGTCAGCTGACCTTCGACCTGCTCGGGCTGCTCGACCACCTCGGTCACGAACGGGCGGTCTTCTCGGGATTCGACATCGGCATGATGGCCGCCTGGGACATCGCCGTCCGAGCACCCGAACGCGTCGAAGGCATCATCGGGTTCAACACGCCGATCCTGGCGCCGCCCGGCCAACCCGGTGACGCAGCCAGCGTCAGCCCCGACTTCATCGCCATGGGGGAGGACCACTTCTACCACGTGACCTGGTACAACCGGGATCCCGAGGCCGCGGTGGCGCTCCTCGATGCGAACACCCGGGAGTTCCTCTTCAAGCTGCTCTGGGCGCTCAGCGGCGGATTCCCGTGGGCTGACATGATGCAGCTTCCTCCCGAGACCAGCTACCTCGACGCGCTCCCGGACCCGCCGCCGCTCCCGTGGCCGTGGTTCACGGAGGACGATCTCGACGTGTACGTCGATGCGTACGAGGCATCCGGGTTCCGTGGGGTCGTCAACCACTACACGTCGATGCGTCACCCCCCGCCACCACCACCGGACGACCCGGGGCGGCCGATCACCGCGCCGGTGTGCTTCCTCGCAGCGGACCGCGACATGGACCTCGTCGATGTCCAGATCTTCGGCAAGCTGCCACTCGAGACGATGCGCCAGCGGGTGCGCGACCTCCGTGAGGTGCTGGTCGTGCGCGGCGCTGGGCATCTCGTCCACATGGAGCGGCCCGACGAGGTGAACGCCTTCATCGAGCGCTTCTTGAAGTCGCTCTGACATCACACGAAGCTCTGACATCACACGAGGGAACGAGCAACATGGCATCGAGCAACGAACGGATCGTCGTCGTCACCGGCGCATCACGCGGCGCGGGGAGGGGCATCGCCGTCGCACTGGGTCAGACCGGTGCCACGGTGTACGTGACCGGGCGCACAGCGGGCGGCACGCCGGGCGCTCTCGGCACGGTCGACGACACCGCCGCAGCGGTCACCGCGGCCGGCGGCACTGGCGTCGCGGTGGTGTGCGACCACTCCGACGACGAGCAGGTGCAGCGGCTCTTCGAACGGGTCGAATCCGACCACGGGGGGCTCGACATCCTCGTCAACAACGCGACCGCCATTCCGGCCGGCCTCACCGAGCGGAAGCCCTTCTGGGAGAAGTCACTCGACCAGGTCGACATCCTCGACGTCGGCATGCGGTCGCACTACGTGGCCACCTACTACGCCGCACCCTTGCTGGTCGCGGACGGTGGGGGCCTGGTCGTCAACACGTCCTCCCCTGGTGGCCGGTGCTACATGCACGGCCCGGCGTACGGCTCGGGGAAGGCGGGCGTCGACAAGATGGCCCACGACATGGCCCACGATTTCGAGCCCTACTCGGTCGCGGTGGTCTCGATCTGGATGGGGATCCTGCTCACCGAGCAGATCAAGGCCGGACTCGCCGCCGATCCGGACGGCCCGCTCAAGCAGATGGCTGCGATGGCCGAGCACCCCGAGTTCACCGGTCGACTGATCGACGCGATCGCCAACGACCCAGGGCGAATGTCCCGATCGGGCCAGGTCTTCTGGGGGGCCGAGCTCGCACGCGAGTACGGCGTCACCGACGTCGACGGTTCGACGCCGAATTCGCACCGCGAGTGGCTCGGCCCACCGACGACCTACAGCGACGCGGTCGTCGAGTAGCGCGGCGTCCGATCCTCGGCTGCCTCGTCCCCCGGCGGCTACAGGATGCGGACGGGGAGCTCGCGAGGACCGCGGACCTGACCGACGCTCCAGCGGACGTCGCCTGCGAGCTCGAAGCGTGGGAAGCGCCGGATGAACTCCTCGATCGCGACCTTCAGCTCGAGACGGGCCAGGTTCGAACCGAGGCACCGGTGGATGCCGAGCCCGAACGCTGCGTGGCGGTTCTCCTCGCGGTCGACGATGAAGGTGTCCGGATCGTCGAACTTCGCCGGATCGCGATTGGCGGCCGGGAACGGCAACAGCACCCAGTCGTCCTTCTTCATCGGGCAGCCATGGAAGTCGTTGTCCTTCGCCACGAGTCGCGCCATCGTGACCGGCGCGTAGGCGCGGAGGAACTCCTCGAGTGCGAACGTCATCACCTCGGGGTCGTCGAGCAGTCGCTGATGATCTTCGGGGTGCTGGGCCAGGTGCCACAGCGATGAACCGATCGCCGACCACGTGGTGTCGACTCCGGCGATCAACAACAGGATGATCATGCCGCCGACGACCTCGTCGTCGACCGGGGTGCCGTCGATCTCGACGTCGAGCAGGTAGTTCGTCAGGTCGTCACGCGGGTTCGCCCGGTGATCGTCGATCTGCGCCCGGATGTAGGCGCTGAGGTCCTCCATGCCCACCCGAGCGCTGGGCTCCTCGTTGATGCGTTCGAGCGCGTCGTGCACGAACTGGAGGAACAGGCCCTCGTCCTCGCTCGGGAAGCCGAGCATCCGTCCGATCACGCTGACCGGGATGTGCTGGGCGTACTGCACGGCGGCGTCGACCACGGTCTCGCCGGGAACCACGTCGCCCATCCGGTCGAGCAGCTCGTTGCACAGTCGCCGGATCTCGGGCTCCCACGGTTCGATCTTCTTCGGCGCGAACGCCGGCAGGAGGAGCCGGCGGGCCATGTTGTGGAACGGCGGGTCGCTGGTGATGGGCGGTGCAGCACCGATCGGCGCGGGCAGCGCGAGATCGCCCGGGCGACCGACGCTGACGACGACGCTGCGGCTCGTGAAGTTCTCGGTGTCGTACGCGACCTCCTGGACGGTCTCGTGGGTGATCGGCACCCACATGCCGCCGTAGCGGTCGGAGTGCGCCACCGGGCAGCCGCCTTCGCGGAGCTCTTTCCACACCTCGGGCGCGACGGGGTTGTACTCGGGTGCCGCGTGGTCGAAGTCGGTGCGATAGTCCGAGACCGGGCCGTAGTCGTCGGGGTCGTACGGCACGCGCTGCCAGATGTCGGTGCCCTCCGGGCTGTCGCCGAACGTCATGACGTAGTCGGTGCCGCGGCCGGCCGCGGGCGCCTTCGTCTCGTCGTGCGTGCCCTCGTCGTGTTCGACGGAGTCGTCCTGATCGACGGTATCGGTCATCGCCACCCTTCCTGCCGTGCCCATCGTATCCGTGGGTGGCCGGTGGTGGCGAGCGGTGGCGCACGACGCTGCGAGGGGTGCGTTTGGTCGTGGCGGGTGCTGGGGACTCCTCCCACCGACCGCGAGCACAGAGGTGACGACCATGTCGAACACGAGCCGACCGACGACCACCGATGCCGGGATCCCGGTCCCGAGCGACGAGCACTCCCTGACCGTCGGTCCGGATGGGCCGATCCTGCTCCAGGACCACTACCTGATCGAGCAGATGGCCAACTTCAACCGGGAGCGGATCGTCGAGCGTCAACCGCACGCGAAGGGCGGAGGGGCGTTCGGAAGGTTCGAGGTGACGAACGACGTCAGTCGCTACACCAAGGCGAACGTGTTCCAGCCCGGTGCGTCGGTCGACACGCTGCTGCGCTTCTCGTCGGTGGCCGGTGAGCGGGGGAGCCCCGACACGTGGCGCGACCCCCGTGGCTTCTCGATCAAGTTCTACACCGACCAGGGCAACTACGACATGGTGGGCAACAACACACCGGTGTTCTTCATCCGTGACCCGATGAAGTTCCAGCACTTCATCAGGTCGCAGAAGCGGCGAGCCGACTCGAACCTGCGTGACCACGACATGCAGTGGGACTTCTGGACGCTGTCGCCGGAGTCCGCCCATCAGGTCGCGTGGTTGATGGGTGACCGGGGCGTCCCGAAGACCTGGCGCCACATGAACGGCTACTCCAGCCACACCTACCTGTGGGTGAACGCCGACGGCGAGCGCTCCTGGGTCAAGTACCACTTCAAGACCGATCAGGGCATCGAGTTCCTGACCCAGGACGACGCCGACCGGATCGCCGGGCAGGACGGCGACTACCACACCCGCGACCTGTTCGACGCGATCGAGCGCGGCGACCACCCGACCTGGACCATGCACGTCCAGGTGATGCCGTTCGACGAGGCCGAGACCTACCGGTTCAACCCGTTCGACCTCACCAAGGTGTGGCCGCACGGCGACTACCCGCTCATCGAAGTGGGTCGGCTCACGCTCGACCGGAACCCGACCGACTACCACACCGAGATCGAGCAGGCGGCGTTCGAACCGAACAACCTGGTGCCGGGCATCGGGCCGAGCCCCGACAAGATGCTGTTGGCCCGACTGTTCGCGTACGCCGACGCCCACCGGGCCCGGCTCGGGGTCAACTACAAGCAGATCCCGGTGAACGCGCCGCAGTGTCCCGTGCACAGCTACAGCAAGGACGGCGCGATGCGGGTCGAGAACGTGGCCGACCCGGTGTACGCCCCGAACTCCAAGGGCGGTCCGGCTGCCGATCCGGAGCGTTTCCCGTACGTCGAGAAGTGGTCGGCCAGCGGCGAGTTCATCCACGCGGCGTACACGCCGCGCCGTGATGACGACGACTTCGTGCAGGCGGGCACGCTCGTACGTCAGGTGATGGACGACGCCCAGCGCGATCGACTGGTGGAGAACGTGGCCGGGCACCTCGGCGACGGCGTGTCCGAGCCGGTTCTCGGCCGGGCCTTCGAGTACTGGCGGAACATCGACGAGGAGATCGGCGACCGCATCGAGCAGGCCGTCACGTCCGGGTGATCTGGACCGCGCCCGGCAGGGCCTGCGCGCGCCCGTCAGCGCGTCCCGGCCGCCCAGCCCGTCAGCGCGACGATGCGGAACACCAGCACCGCGGCGAACGGCTGGTCGCGGTACTGCGGGTAGCGGGCGGCCAGCGACGCGGCCAGCGACGTCGCCTGGTCGGGGTCGGCGTCGCCCTGCCAGCGCAGCTCGGCTCGCACCCACCACAGCTGCGACCAGTCGTCGGCGTCCCAGTGCTCGACGAGGAGCGCGGCCCGAGGGTCGGCCTCGAGGTTGCGCTGGCGCTGCAGCCGCGTCGATGCCTTCGGCTTCACCCGGTCGACGGGGATGCCCAGGACGCCGTCCTCGCCGACCGCGTACGCCACGGGCACGGCGTCGACACCCCGCTCGGCGTGCAACGTGCACAGGACGCCGTGATCGTGCGCCGCCAGTCGCGCCCGCGCCTCGTCCTCGGTGAGCTTCATCGCGGGAGACTACGTTGATGTCGTGCTGAGGCGACCACGTCTCCCGGATCGGTCGTTCCCCGTCGAGGCCGGGGCACTGCGATGAACCTGGCCACGTGGGTGCAGCGCCACGGCCGCGTGCGGCCCGACGCCCCGGCGTTGGCCGACGGCGAGCGGGTGCACGCCACCTGGGACGAGTTCGCGGCCCGTGCGGCGGGTGCGGCCGCCGGTCTGCGCGGCGAGTTCGGGATGTCGCCGGGCGACCGGGTCGCCATCGTGATGCGCAACCGGCCCGAGTACCTCGAGGCGCTGTTCGCCATCTGGCACGCCGGGCTCGTGGCCGTGCCGGTGAACGCCCGCCTCCACCGCGACGAGATCGCCTACATCGTCGACCACAGCGGTTCCGCGGTGGTGGTGACCGACGCCGACCACGCCGACGACGTCGAGTCGCTCGTCGGTGACGTCGAGTCGCTGGAGGCGGCGGTGGTGGCGCCCGGTGAGCGGTGGGACCGCCTCACGGGGTCGCCGTCCTCGTCGCTCGCCGACCGCCGACCGGAGGACCCCGCCTGGCTGTTCTACACCAGCGGCACCACCGGTCGGCCCAAGGGCGCCACCCTCACGAACCGCAACCTGTTGATGATGTCGCTCAGCTACTTCGCCGACATCGACCCCGTGATGCCGGACGACAGCATCTTGCACGCTGCGCCGCTGTCGCACGGTTCCGGGCTGTACGGGCTGCCCCACGTCGCCCGCGGCGCCGTCAGCGTCGTGCCGAGCTCCGGCGGTGTCGACGGCGACGAGATCGCCGGACTGTTGCGGCGCTGGCCGGGCACGTCGTTCTTCGCCGCCCCCACGATGGTGAAGCGTCTGGCCGGCGACCCCGCGATCGCCGGCTCCGACCTGTCACATCTCAAGACGATCGTCTACGGCGGCGCGCCGATGTACCTCGCCGACCTGGAGGACGCCCTCGCAGTCTTCGGTCCCCGTCTGGCGCAGATCTACGGGCAGGGCGAGACGCCGATGACGATCACGGCGCTGTCGAAGGCCGACCACGCCGATCGCGACCATCCCCGGTGGCGCGACCGCATGCAGAGCGTCGGCCTCGCCCGCACCGACGTCGAGGTCCGCGTCGTCGACGACGCCGACCGCGAGCTCCCCGTCGACGAGGTCGGCGAGGTGGTGGTGCGCGGCGACGTGGTCATGGCCGGCTACTGGAAGCAGCCCGACGCCACCGCCGAGTCGCTGCGGGGCGGCTGGTTGCACACCGGCGACGTCGGCAGCCTCGACGCCGACGGGTACCTGACGTTGCGCGACCGCTCGAAGGACCTCATCATCAGCGGTGGGATGAACATCTACCCCCGGGAGGTCGAGGAGGCGTTGCTCCTCCACCCCGGCGTCCGTGCCGCGTCGGTGGTCGGCCGGGCCGACCCCGAGTGGGGCGAGGCGGTCGTGGCCTTCGTCGTGGCCGCCGAGGGGGCCACGCCTCCGGTCGAGGACCTCGACCGGACGTGCCTCGACCACATCGCCCGGTACAAGCGACCCAAGGAGTACCGGTTCGTGGACGCCCTGCCGACGAACAACTACGGCAA
>SKSP01000350.1 GCA_007122945.1 Ilumatobacteraceae bacterium
CGACAGCGAGCCACGCGACCACCTCACCGACCGAGAACCTCGATGTTGCTCGTCGCTTGTACGACGCGATGAGCGACCGGCGGATGGACGAGCTCCGCGACAGCGTCACGGTGGACTTCGTCGGCCGTGCTGCCGTCGGGTTGCCCGGGGGGATCGGTGGGACGCACCGGTCGCGCGACGCGATGATCCGCGACTGCTGGGCGGTCGCCGACCGGAAGTTCGGCGCCGTCCCGATCCCCGAACGCATGCTGTGCGCCGACGACGACCATGTGGTCGTCCTCGGCCACTACACCTCCCGCAACCCGGAACTGCCCCAGTTCCACGCCGCGTTCGTCCACGTGCTCGAGATCGCGGACGGTCGAGTCGGCTCGCTCGTCCAGGTGACCGACACCCGCGAGTGGCCGACCGATCCCGACGAGCAGCCGTGAACCACTGGAACGCGAACGGGAGGCCTTCGCCGTGTACAAGCTCGCAGTGAGATGGATGATCCGCCGGAACGTCCGAGCACTCTCGAACGGCGACCTCGACCCGCTCCTGTCGTCCTACGCGTCCGACGCCGTCCTCGTCTTCCCCGGCGAGAGCAGTTGGGGCGGACGCCACGAAGGTCGGCCCGCGATCGGGGAGTTCCTCCGTCGCTTCGTCGATGCCGGCCTCGAGGGCGAGGTCCACGACGTCGTCGTGAACGGGCCTCCGTGGAACACCCGGGTGTGCGTGCTGTTCTCCGACCGGGCAGTGCGCGACGGCCACATCGTCTACGAGAACCGAGCGATGCTCTACGCACGGGTTCGATGGGGCAAGATCATCTTCCAGGAGGACTTCGAGGACACCCACCGGGTCGAGGCCTTCGACGAGTTGCTCCGTCCCGCACCGGGTTGACCCACCCGTGATCGCCCGACGGCAGCCCGCGTACCCTCGCGTCGTGGGCCGACCGCCGAAGTTCAGTGCCGACCAGATCCTCGACACCGCCGAGGCGCTCGTCGCCGAGAGCGGCCTCCAATCCGCGACCGTGACCGCGGTGGTCGAGCGGCTCGGGGCGCCGAGCGGGTCGATCTACCACCGCTTCGCCACGCGCGACCTCCTGCTCGCCCATCTCTGGATCCGCGCCGCGAAGGACGCGCAGACGGGTTTCATCGACGCCCTGGCGAACGGCCGTCCGGAGGCCGGCGTCGACGCCGCGCTCCACATCGTGCGCTGGTCACGCGCCAACCCCGGCCGCGCCCGGGTGTTGGCAGCTCACCGCCGCGAGGACCTCGCCGCGAACTGGCCCGACGAGCTCGGTCCGGAGCTCGCGACGATCAACGACGACCTGAACGCCACCCTCCGTGACTACACGAGGACGGTGCACGGACGCATCACGAAGTCGAACCTCGAAGCGACCATGTTCGCGGTGATCGACATCCCACACGCCGCCGTCCGCCGTCATCTTCTCGACGGCACTCCCCCACCACGAGTCCTGGACGATCTGGTCGAGCGAGCCGTCACCCAGATCCTCCGACTGGACGAGCACCGCACTTCGGCCTGAGCTCGGACCTGCTCGAACATATTTCAGCGTTAGCTGAATAGAGCGATAGGGTCGCAGCCATGACCGAGCGGCTCCCTTCGCCCGTCGTCGTCGACGATCTGTCGAAGCACTTCGGACGCACCCCGGCGCTGACGGGAACGACGTTCACCGTGGCCCACGGTGCGGTCCACGGGTTCCTGGGGCCCAACGGCGCCGGGAAGTCGACCTGCATCCGGATCCTGCTGGGCCTGCTCCGCCAGGACGCGGGGACGGCCCGGGTGCTGGGTTCCGATCCTCGAGCGGACGCGGTCGCTCTGCACGAACGTCTCGCCTACGTGCCCGGCGACGTCGCGCTGTGGCCCAACCTGACCGGCGGCGAGACGATCGACGTGCTGCTACGTGGACGACGAGCAGACCGTGATCGGATCGGGTACCTGTGCGAGCGGTTCGAGCTCGACCGGACCAAGCAGTGCCGCACCTACTCCAAAGGAAACCGTCAGAAGGTGGCGATCGTCGCGGCGCTCGCCGCGGACGTCGAACTGCTCCTCCTCGACGAGCCGACGTCCGGACTCGACCCGTTGATGGAGGCGACGTTCCAGGACGAGATCCGGCAGGTCAACGAGCGCGGGACGACCGTACTGCTCTCGAGCCACATCCTCGGCCAGGTCGAGACGCTGTGCGACCGCGTGTCGATCATCCGCCACGGTCGGATCGTGGAGGACGGCACGCTGGCCGAGCTCCGTCACCTCACCCGCACCGCGGTTCGGGCCGAGACGCGCGAACCGATCGACGGCGTGCTGGATCTCCGTGGTGTGCACGGAGTCCGGATCGAGGGACACGTCGTCGGCTTCGATGTCGACACCGAGCACCTCGATGCCGCGATCGGGTCGCTCCACGGTCACGGGATCGTGTCGCTCACGTGCCAACCACCGACGCTCGAGCAGCTGTTCATGCGCCACTACGAACAGCGCCAGCCCGAGTCCGTGGAGTCATGACCGTCGGCGATCGCGCCCTGGACGGCACCGGGACGCTGTTGCGCGTCGTACTCCGACGCGACCGGATCCAGCTCACCGCCTGGGTCGCGGGGATCACCGTGTTCCTCGCGTTCTCGGCGTTCTCGCTGCGCGACCAGTTCGGCGACGCCGGGGCACGCGCCAGCCGCGCCACGCTGATGGCGAGCCCGACACTGCGCTCGTTCCGCGGCCCCGGGTACGGCCTCGAGGACTACACCGTCGCCGTGATGGTCGCCCACGAGCTGTTGCTGTTCGGACTGATCGGCGTCGCGCTGATGACCGTGTTCATGATCACCCGCCACACCCGGGCGGTCGAGGAGGACGGACGCTGGGAGTTGGTCGGTTCCGCCGTGTTCGGACGCCAGGCCGGCCTCGCCGCCGCCGGTGTCGCCGCGATCGCGGCGAGCTCACTCACGGGCACGACGACGGCCATCACGCTGGTGCTCACCGGCGGGGACGAGATCGACGTCGCTACGGCCGTCACGTTCGGCCTCGCGATGGCGCTCACGGGGGCGTTCTTCGCCGGCGTCGGGCTCGTTGCGGCCCAGATCGCAACGTACGCACGGGGCGCCAACACCATCGGGCTGGTCGTGCTCGCCGCGGCGTTCGTGCTCCGTGCCGTCGGGGACCGCGGCGGGCCGGATGATCGGACGCTCTCGTGGGCGTCCCCACTCGGCTGGGCGCAGGCGATGCGGCCGGGAGCGAGCGAGCGGTTCTGGCCCGCCGCGCTCCTCGCCGTCGCCACCGTCGCGCTCCTCGCGACCGCGACGACGCTCGCCTCGCGACGCGACATCGGCGCCGGGGTCGTGCGCCCCCGCACCGGTCCCGACGTCGCGGACCGGATCCTCGTCCACCCGGCCGGGTTCGCGTGGCGGCTGCAGCGCTCGGCGACGATCGGCTGGATGGCGGGCGCCGCCGTCGTCGCCGCACCCTTCGGGACCGTCGTCAGCGACATCGACGAGTTCCTCGGTCAGAACCCCCAGCTCGCCGACGTGTTCGGCGCCGACGGTGGCCGGCTGCTCGACGGGTTCCTCGGGACGGTGCTCCTCGTAATCGGGCTCCTCGCCGCATCCGCCGCCGTCCAAGCCGTGCTGCGGCTGCGCACCGAGGAGGACCGTGGACGCGCCGAGCTCTACCTGTCGACGCCCGTCAGCCGAGCGCGTTGGGCACGAACGCACATCGGCTGGTCACTCGTCACCGGCAGCACCACCATGGTCGCCGGGATCGCCGCACTGGCCGGTGCGGCCGCCCTCGACCAGCGCGATGCAGGCTTGGCCCTCGACATCACCGTCGACGGCATCGCCCACCTGCCCACCGTCTGGCTGTTCACCGCGATCACCGCCGCGGTGTGGTGGACGGCGCCACGTCTCGCGTTCGTCTCCTGGCTCCTCGTCGCCCACGCCACGTTCACCGGTCTGCTCGGCGAGGCGCTCGACCTCCCCGCACCGGCCCGGGCGGTCTCACCGTTCCACCACGTCGGGTCGTTCACCTCGAGCCCGACGTCGTCGGCGAGCGCACTCGTCCTCCTCGGGCTCGTCGCGGCCGGCATCACGATCGGCCGTGCGATTCGACACTCCGACGACACGTCGCTCGTCGACCGGCGCGAATCGACCATGACCGGCAGCCGCTGACCACCGTTCCGCACGTCCGGGAGCACGCGCCCTGCGGCTACTCTGCCCGCGGTGAAATCTCGCAGGTGCGGGCGCGTGTGGTGACGGGCAAGCGGCGCGGGCGCCGGACCGGTACCCCCGACACCGCAGGCGATATCCTCCGCGCAGCCCGCACCGCGCTGGCCCGAGACGGCTACAAGGCCATGTCGATGCGGTCGGTGGCCCGTGATGCCGACGTCGATCCGGCCCTCGTCCACTATCACTTCGGCACCAAGGCCGGGCTCGCCGCCGCCGCTCTGGAGATGCCCTTCGACCCGAGCGCAGTGCTCGCGCAGGTCTTCGACACCCCACCTCCTGCCGGCTCCACACGTGGCCGCGAGCTGCTCTCCGCCTTCCTCACGTCGTGGGACCCACCAGCGCACCGCGCCGTGCTCGTCGGCGCGATCCGCAGCGCAGCGTCCGACGACGCGATCGCCCGCGCGATCTCGAACTGGCTCACCGGCGTCGTCGTCGAGCGACTGACGAAGGCGGCCAGCGGGAAGCAACGTCGGCCACGCGCGATCGCCATCCACGGCATCCTCATCGGCACCGCGTTCGAGCGCTACGTGCTCGCCGTCGAACCCCTCGCTTCGATGACGCCACGAGCCGCCGGCAAGGTCATCGGCCCGGCGATCGACACGCTCCTCGACGCCGGCTGATCGGCCACCGCCAACGTAGAGTGCGCCATGTCTCTCGGGCGTGAGCGGGTCCCGTCGGTCGTGGCCGGCGTCGCCGGGGTGGTCGCCGTGCTGTCGTTGCTCGTCGGTGCGTCAGGTCTGTGGGCCCTGTGGGTGGCGTTCGACTCCGAGCGGTTCGAACGGCGTGTCGACGAGGTGCTCACGCACCCCGACGTACGCGAAGCGATCGCGGTCCGGGTGGTCGACGAGGTCGCCGAGGCGGTCGCGATCCGCGACGCCGTGGGCGACCTGCTCCCCGAGGGGTTCGAACCGGCGGCCGACCTGGTGCTCGCCGGTGCCCGCGAATTCGTCGTCGACCGGGTCGCCGATGTGCTCCGCCGCGACGACGTGCGATCGTTGATCGCGGCCGCAGCCGGACGCGCCCATGCGGGCGCCGTCGACGTGGTCCGCGGCGGTTCGCTGCTCGACGGGCTCCGGGTGGTCGACGACGAGGTCAGGCTCGACCTGTTCCCCCTCGTGGGCGTGGCGCTCACCTGGTTGCAGGACCTGGGCCTGCTCCGCGGGGTCGAGCTGCCCGAACTCACCAGCGAGGCGGGAGCCGAGGCCGATCGTGCGACGCTCGGAGCTGCGCTCGGCCGCGAGCTGCCGCCCGATCTCGGCGAGCTGGTCGTGTACCGGAGTGATGCCCTCGACCGGGCCGGCACCATGGTCGACACCGTGCAGCGGTTCCTCGTCGTGTCGGCACGAGTGTCGCTGCTGGCACTCGTGGCCGGCGCAGCGGCAGCGGTCGAGGTCGTGGCACTCGCGCGCCGGCGGCGCCGGGCGGCAGGGCTGCTCGCGGCCGCGATCGCGGTCGAGGTCGTCGTCGTTCAGTTGGTGACCGATCGGGTGGCGAACCGCGCCCCGACTCTCGTCGAGGGCATCGCCGCGCGGGTCGCGATCGCCGAGCTCGTCGACGACCTGCAGCGCTCCCTCGTCCGCACGATCGCCGTCGCCGGGGTGACGCTGGTCGTCCTGCTCGTCGCCGTCGTGCTGGGGTTCGCGCGAGCGGCCCGCCACGGGCCCCTCGTGCGGGGTGACCCGCCCCGCGCCCCGGCGTGACACGCGGCGCACCAGGGCGTCCGCACGCCTCATCCGCTGCCTCTCGCCGCGCTCGCCACGGCGGCATCGTGCACGGTGTGGTCCCAGGCGACCATGGCGATGTCGACGACGGCATCGAGGCTCTCGACGCTGGCACCGTCCCTCGCCTGGATCGAGAGCCCGTGCAGCACGGTCATCACGAATGCAGCGAGCGCCCCGGTGTCGACGGCATCGGGCAGTTCGCCGTCGGTGACGGCTCGATCGAGTCGTGATCGCAGCTCGCGTCGGTCCTGTTCGCGCAGGTCGGCCAGCAGGTCGCGGACGACCGCGCTGTTCGGGGTGTAGGTGGTGGCGGCGAGCACGATCAGGCAGCCACGCGGCGTGTCCGGGCTGACGTAGCTGTGGGCGTTGGTGCGCAGCACGTCCTCCACGGCTCGCCGCGCCGTCGGCGCGCCCCGGAGCGCCACCGCGGTCGGCGAGCGCTCGGGATCGTTGTAGTAGGCGACCGCTTCGCGGAACAGCTGCTCCTTGGAGCCGAACGCGGCGTACAGGCTGGGGGCACTGACCCCCATCGCTGCGGTGAGGTCGCTCACCGACGTGCCCTCGTAGCCCCGCTCCCAGAACAGCTCGAGCGCCCGCAGCAACGCCTCGGAGCGATCGAACCCTCGAGGCCGGCCGCGCCGAGGCGTCGGGGTGGCCCGAGCTCCAGGTTGCTCCTCCTCCGACATGCCCGTATCTTAATCTATAACGATCACTACAGAAAGGATCCGAGAGATGGACGCCCTGCAGGACAAGGTGGCCCTGGTGACCGGCGGTGGCAGAGGTATCGGCGCCGCGATCGCGCGGCGCCTGGCTCGCGAAGGTGCCGACGTCGCGGTCACCTATCACCGCGACGCGAACGCCGCGGGCGAGGTCGTCGCGGGCATCGAGGAGGCCAACCGCACGGGGTTGGCCATCGCCGCCGACAGCGCCGACCCTCGCGCGATATTCGACGCGGTCGACCTGGCCGCCGACGAGCTCGGCCGCCTCGACATCCTCGTCAACAACGCCGGCATCTATCCGTTCGGGCCGCTCGCCGACGTCACGCTCGACGAGCTCGACCATGCCCTCGCCGTCCACGTGCGAGCGGTCTTCCTCGCCAGCCAGGCCGCCGCCGCACGGATGGTCGACGGCGGGAGGATCATCAGCATCGGGAGCTGCTTCGCCGAGCGCGTCCCGTACCCGGGCATCAGCCTGTACACGATGACCAAGTCGGCCCTGCTCGGACTCACCAAGGGATTGGCCCGAGACCTCGGTGACCGCGGCATCACGGCCACGGTCGTCCATCCCGGCAACATCGACACCGACATGAACCCGGCCGACGGACCGGAGGCCGCGGC
>SKSP01000159.1 GCA_007122945.1 Ilumatobacteraceae bacterium
ACGACGACCACCACGACCGTGCCACCGCCGGCGTTCGGTGAGCTCGACGAGGTCGGGCTCACCGTGTGGCCGCCCTTCACGCCGGCGGGACCGCTCGACGGCGTGGCCGCGCTGACCGGGCTGCCGGCCGATGTCGACGTGACCGCGCGAGCGGTGCTGGCCGTCAAGGTCGACAACGCCGGACCGGCCCGGCCGCAGTGGTCGCTCGCCGATGCCGACGTGACCTTCGAGATCAACGTCGAGGGCGTGACCCGCTTCATCGCGATGTTCCACACCACGATGCCCGCCGAGATCGGCCCGGTGCGCTCCGGGCGCGCCAGCGATCTCGCGGTGCTCGCCGCCGCGAATCGACCGCTCCTGGCGTGGTCGGGCGGGAATCCGGGTGTGACCGCCGAGGTGCGCCACGCGGCGGCGTCGGGGGTGCTGGAGAACCTGTCGGCGCTCGATCACGGTGGGTGCTACCGGCGCGAGGGGTCGCGCCGCACGCCGAACAACCTGATGGTGTCGACGGGCTGCGTCTACCAGCGCGCCGCCGGTTCGCCGGCCCGCCCGCTGTGGACGTTCGATCCCGAGTGGGGTCCGCCGGAGGGCTTGGCGTACGGGCCCGACTCCTCGTTCGACGTCCCGATGGACGGTGTGCGGGTCACGTGGCGTTGGGACCCGGGCACCGGCCGCTACCTGCGGAGCCAGTCGGGGTCGCCGCACGTGACGGTCGGTGGGGCCCAGGTCTCGGCCACGAACGTCGTGCGGCTGTACGTCCCGCACGCGCCCTCGCGCATCGACGCGAGGTCACCCGAGGCGTTCACCGTCGGGTCCGGCCAGATGGTCCTGCACCGCGACGGGGTCGCGACCCTGGGCACGTGGTGGCGCAGTGGCCCCTACGAACCGTTCACGTTCCTCGCCGGCGACGGCTCCGAGATGGCGTTGCGCCCGGGCACCACGTTCGTGCACGTCGCTCGGGAGTGAACGGCCGCTTGCGTTGTCCACGCCACCTCCCGGTGCGACGATGGGCACGGTGATCTCCACGCCCTCGCAGCCCGGTGACGACGCGGTTCTCGCGATCGAGACCCACATCTCGACCGTGTTCTTCACCGCGACGCGCGCCTACAAGCTGCTCAAGCCCCTGCGGACGGGCTTCCTCGACCACGTCGACGTCGACGATCGGGTCCGAGCGGTCTCGCGCGAGTACGAGCTCAACCGTCGATTGGCTCCGGACGTGTACCTCGGTACGAGTGACCTCCACGAGGACGGCGTGCTCGCGGACCGGGTCCTGATCATGCGTCGGCTTCCGGCCACGCGACGCCTGTCCCACCTCGTGGACGATCCGGGCTTTCTCGATCATCTCCGGCGGATCGCCCACGTGGTGGCTGCCTTCCACGCCTCGATACCGGTGGTCGGCGATCCCTACCCGATGGCGACCGCCGAAGGCCTGTCGTCACTGTGGGACTCGAGCTTCAACGAGATCGAGCCATCCGTCGGGGACGTGATCGAACGTGAGGAGTTCGAACGCGTGCGCCGACTCGCGACGGACTACCTGCAGCACTCCGACGAGCTGTTCGAGCAGCGGCGCCGATCCGGCATGGTCCGTGACGTCCACGGTGACCTGATCGCCGAGGACATCTTCATGCTCGACGACGGCCCGAGGATCCTCGATTGCGTCGCGTTCGACGACGACTACCGCATCAGCGACGTCCTCGCGGACATCGCCTTCCTGGTCATGGACGTCGAGCGGCTGAGCGGCCCGGACGCTGCGTTCCGTCTGATGCGCTGGTACTGCGACTTCTCCGGGGAGCATCACCCCGAATCGCTCGCGCACCACTACGTCGCGTACCGAGCGCACGTCCGGGCGAAGATCGCCCTGCTGCGGGTCCGACAAGGTGATCTCGACGCGGCGGATCGAGCCCGCGCCCTCCATGCCCAGGCGTTGGACCATCTCGAGGTCTCCCGCCGGCGGGTCGTGCTGATCGGTGGCGGACCGGGCGCGGGCAAGACGACGCTCGCCAACGCGATCGCGGAGCGACTCAACTGGTCGGTGATCGACAGCGACACGCTGCGCAAGGACCTCCACGGCATCGACTACGACGACCACGACGTCGAGAAGCACCCGGACCTGTACGACGACGCCACGACCACTGCCACGTACAACCGGCTGTGTGAGCATGCCGCCGCCCTCCTGAGGGCGGGTGAATCGGTCGTGATCGACGCGACCTGGAGCGACGAGGCGCAGCGCGCCCGGGCCCGTGACGTCGCGCGCCGCCATGGCGCCGAGGTGACCGAGTTCGAGTGTCGGCTCGACCCCGCGATCGCCCGCCAGCGCATCGCCGAGCGACGACGGCGCGGCCAGAGCGCGTCCGACGCCACGATCGAGCTGGTCGAGACCATGACCGAGCGTCGTCACCCATGGCCGACGGCGATCCTGCTCGACACCACCCACTCACCCGACGACGCTCTCGCCGAGGCCGTCCGGAACCTGAGCGACCCGACTCCTTCCCGGCAGCGGTTCGGCATCCCGAGCCGCCCGGCCGTCGCCGACGAGGACGACCGAGGCACCGGACGGTGACTCGCACCCGGTGCCCGGCACCGACGGGGTCACGCCGCTCCTCCGGGGATCCCTTCGTGCTCGGGACCGGGCGACTCGCGGTTCGGGCATGACGTGGTCGGCCTACCCGCTCTACCGGCTCGGTGGATGGCTCGTGTGTCGGGTGCCGGAGCGCTGGGACCAGGCACTGCTCTCGGTGGTCTCGGTGGTCGCGGCCGCCGTCATGGGCCGGCGGCGGCGCATGGTGGCTCGTCACCTGGAGCGGGTGGGTGGCCGACCGCTCCGGGGTGCGGAGCGCCGGCGGGCGGTGCGAGCGTCGTTCCAGTCCTACGGGCGGTACTGGTTGGACACGTTCCGGCTGGCGGAGCTCGATCCCGAGGATCTCGACGCACGCGTCGACGCGTCCGGGGTCGTCCCGGTCCTCGACGAGGCGCTCGGTGCGGGTCGTGGGGTGGTGCTGGTCACCGCCCACTTCGGGAGTTGGGACCTCGGCGGTGCCTGGTTGGCCGGTCGGGGCTACCCGCTGATCGCCGTGGTGGAACGATTACGGTCCCAGCGGTTGCTGGAGTGGTTCGTGGAGCTCCGAGGCCGACACGGCATGGCGGTGGTGGTGCGGGGTCCGGGAGCTCGAGACCGGCTCGCGGCCGCGCTGGCGCGCAACGAGGTGGCGGTGCTGGTGTGTGACCGCGACCTGGGGGGACGCGGTGTGGGGGTGGAGTTCTTCGGGGAGCGCACGACGCTCCCGTCGGGTCCCGCCTGGTTGGCGAGGACGTGCGACGCGCCGCTCGTCCCGGTGGCGATCTACCACGTCGGCGGCGGCACGCACCGGGGCGTGGCGCTCCCGGCGATACCGGTCCAGCACACCGACGACGAGCGCGACGACGTCGCGGTCACCACGCAGCGGTTGGCCGGAGCGCTCGAGGTCCTGGTGGGCGCGGCCCCGGAGCAGTGGCACCTGATGGTCCCGAACTGGCCGAGCGACACGGACTGAGCGCCGCGTCGGGATCCGGCGGCCCGCGTGTCACGACCGAGCGAGGTCGGCGGGATCGCGCAACGGGCCCAGTTCGATCTGGCGCATCACGTCGGCGGGCGAGATGATGCCGACCAGCTCGCCGTGGTCCACCACCAGGACGCGACCGTCGGCGCCGCTGCTCATCTGGCCCAGCAGCTCCTCGAGCGGCTGGTCGGGTCCGACGACGGGCACGTCGTCGAACGGGCAGGCCACCGCATCGATCGTGGTCGTCGCACGCAGGTCCCGGGGTACCTCCTTCACCCGGCTGAGCGTCACGAGCCCCACCACGCCACCGTCGATCACGAGCGGGAACGTGGAGTGGCGGTTCCGGAACACGTAGTCGTCGAGGAACCGCTCGACGGTGATGCCCGGTGGGGCACTCGCGGGTCGGGGCGTCATGATGTCCCGGGCCCGCAATCCGCCGAGCGCCCGTCGGTTCATGGCGTGCTGCTCCTCCGCGCCGGCGGCCATCGTCAGGAACCAGCCGATCATCACCAGCCAGAGCCCTGCCAGCCCGGCGCCGGCGACGAAGTTCAGCAAGCCCAGGAACACGAGGATCCAACCGAAGCTGCGGCCGGCGCGTGCTGCCGTGATCGCGGCGCCGTACCGGTCGCCACGTCGGCGCCACAGGATCGACCGCAGGATGCGGCCCCCATCGAGGGGTGCGGCGGGGACGAGGTTGAAGATGGCCAGGACCGCGTTGATGAGCGCGAGCCAGGCGAAGACCTCGACGGCGATGGCGGTGACACCGGCCGCGTCGAGCGCTACCGCGATCACGCCGAAGCCGACGGCGAGTACCAGGCTCACGAGCGGACCCACCCCGGAGATGCGCAGCTCGGCGCCCGGATCGGGCGCTTCGTCGCGGAGCAGCGCGACCCCTCCGAACAGCCAGAGCGTGATGCCCTCGACCTCGACGCCGTTGCGTCGAGCCACGATCGCGTGCGAGAGCTCGTGCGCCAGCAGCGACAAGAAGAACACCACGCCCGCCGCCAGACCGGCCGTCAGATACGTGGCCGGCGAGAGGTCGGGTTGCAGGATCGGGAACCGGCCGGCGGCCAGCCCGACGGTGATCAACAAGAAGATCACCATCACGCTCCAGTTGATGCCGACCTTGATGCCGGCGATGCGGCCGAGCGGCAAGGTGACCTTCATCGGTCACCCGTCGTAGGGATCGTCACGACCGGATCTCCGGTGTCACTCGACGGGAACGGACGCTGATCCATGTCGCCTCCTCGGAGTTCGTGGACCCACGACACCATCATGAGCCCGGCTGCCCGTCACTCGGGAGAGTCGAACGACCCTCCTCGGCGAGCGCGGACGGCGGCCGGACGGGCGGGCCGGACCAGCGCTAGGAGCGAGTGGAACGCGCCCGGGACCGTTCGGCGGCGATGCGGCGGGCGCTGGCTGCCCACGAGCAGATCGGACACGCGGGCGGGTCGTGGCGCAACGCGGGGCAGTACTCGCGGCCGAAGTAGATGATCTGGAGGTGGCGCCGGTTCCACGTGTCCTCCGGGAACGCCGCTTTCAGGTCGCGCTCGGTGCGCTCGACCGAACTGCCGTCCGAGAGTCCCCAACGCCACGCCAGTCGGTGGATGTGGGTGTCGACCGGGAACGCCGGCACCCCGAACGCCTGGGCCATCACCACGCTCGCCGTCTTGTGGCCCACACCGGGGAGCGACTCCAGGAAGTCCCAGTCCGGCAGGACCTCGCCGCCGGCGTCGACGATCTTCGCCGCGGCACCCCAGAGGTTCCTGGCCTTGGTCGGTGCCAGGCCGATCTCCCGGATCAGGGCGAGGATCCCGTCGGGTCCCAGCTCGAGCATCTTCTCGGGCGTGTCGGCGACGGCGAACAGCGACGGTGTGACCTGGTTGACCTTCTTGTCGGTCGTCTGTGCCGACAGCGCCACCGCGACGAGCAGCGTGTAGGGGTCGCGATGGTCGAGTGGGATCGGTGGCTCGGGGTAGAGGTCGTCGAGGATCTCCCCGATCTTCTCCGCCTTGTCCTTGCGACGCACCGGGCTGACGGTAGCGGGGACGTGCCCCGTATGGTGCGTCGATGGCCGAGGTGGTGGCATCCGACGAATCCGGCGCGGGGGTCGCCGCCGGGTCGCCGATACGCGAGGTCCTGTCGTCGCCCGACTTCCGCAACTACTGGGTCGCCCAGTTCCTCGCGGCGCTCGGCAACGGCGCCCTGCGCTTCGTCGTCGTGTGGTTGGCGCTCGAACTGTCGACCAACCCCTCGGCGCCGGGCCTGCTCGGCGTCGCGCTCGGGCTGCCGGGCCTGGTCCTCATCATCCCCGCCGGGGTCTGGTCGGATCGCTTGGATCGGCGACGCCTCGTCGTCAACGCGCAACTCGCGGCGGCAGCGGCGCTCGCCGTCGCGGCGACCTGCGCGTGGCTCGGGATCATGAGCCTGCCGCTGGCCGCCCTGCTCGCAGTCGCCACCGGCTCGGCGTTGGCGATCTCGGCCCCGGCCCTGCTGGCACTCGTCCCGAGCCTCGTCGCGCCGCACCGGTTGATGACGGGCGTCGCGCTGCAGGGCATGGGACAGAACGCCGCGTTGTTGTTCGGCGCCGTCGCCGGCGGCGGGGCGATCGCCGTCGGCGGGATCGGCGGCGCGTTCGCCCTGCTGGCCGTGCTCCAGGCGATCGCCGCTGGTGCAATGTTCCGGGTCCGCCTGGCGGCCCGCGCCCAGCAGCCGCGTCTGGGCATGCGCGGCGACATCGGCCATGGGCTGCGCTTCGCCTTCGGCAACGAACCGGTGCGGAGCCTCCTCCTGATCGGGCTCCTGATGGGCTTCATCTGGGGCATCGTGTCGATCCTGTTGCTGGAGGTCGCGAAGAACGACCTGGGTGCTGATGCGTTCCAGACGTCGCTGTTGTTCTCCGCTCTCGGCGTCGGCTTGTTGGGCACCTCCCTCCTCCTGGCGTCGCGCCAGCACCTCAGACGTCCGGGTCTCCTGCTCGCCTGCTCGGTCTCGACGCTGCTCGGCGGCGGTGTGCTCGTGATGGGCCTCAGCACCAGCTACGCCTTGACCCTCTTCGTGATGCTCGCGTGGGGGATCGGCGGCGGCATCACGATGACGCTGCAGCGCACCCTGCTTCAGCGTCACACGCCCGACGAGCTCATGGGACGGGTGATGAGCGTCAACGCGTTCGCGCTCATCGGCTCGTTCCCGGTCGCCGCGGCCGTGGCGTCGGTGCTGTCGTCGACCGTCGGTTCGGCCGACGGCCTGGCGGTGACCGGCGTGGTGAGCATCGCGATCGCGATCGTGCTCGGGTGGCGCCGACCGGTGCGCACCGCGTGACGACCCGTGCTCCGGCGGGCGCCGGCTCGATCGGTGCGATCGATGGAATCAACCGGAGTTCGCCTTTACATCCGTGCGAGATCTGCACATAGTGAGACATGGCGTCCGCGTACCTCGACCGCTTGCGCCGACACGGCGTGCGGGTCACGGCCCAGCGGCTCGCGGTGATGCGAGCGGTCGCCGATCGCCCCCATCTCACGGCCGACGAGGTCGTCGACGCCGTCACGGGCGACATCGGAGCGATCTCTCGTCGGGCCGTCTACGACGCGGTGAACGTGCTCGCCGACAACGGCCTGCTCCGGCGGATCCAACCGGCCGGGTCAGCGGCGCGGTACGAGGACCGTGTGGGGGACAACCATCATCATCTGGTGTGCCGCACCTGCGGCTGCCTCGTCGA
>SKSP01000366.1 GCA_007122945.1 Ilumatobacteraceae bacterium
CCGACATGCTGACCCGTGTCCGCAACGCGAACACCGCCATGCACGACGAGGTGCGCATGCCCTCGTCGAAGCAGAAGGTGGCGCTCGCCAAGATCCTCGAGCAGGAGGGCTACATCGCCGGTTTCGACGTGGCCCCCGCCACGAAGGGCCCCGGCGACGTGCTCACCATCCAGATGAAGTACTCGCCCGACCGGGCCCGCACCATCTCGGGCCTGCGCCGGATCTCCACGCCGGGCCTGCGGGTGTACCGCAACGCCACGACCATCCCCCGCGTGCTCGGGGGTCTCGGTGTGGCCGTCCTGTCCACGAGCCACGGGCTCATGACCGACCGCGAGGCGCGGCGCCGCAAGGTCGGCGGCGAAGTCCTCTGCTACGTGTGGTGATCCGCGATGTCCCGCATCGGTAAGTCCCCCATCCCCGTCCCCTCCGGCGTCGACGTCACGATCGACGGTCGGACCGTCACCGTGAAGGGTCCGAAGGGCACCCTGTCGCGTGTCCTCCCCGGCGAGATCACCGTGCGCGCCGACGGCGACACGCTCGTCGTCGAGCGACCCAACGAGGAGCGCGAGCAGCGCGCCATGCACGGCCTGACCCGCAGCCTCGTGAGCAACATGGTCATCGGCGTCACCGACGGGTTCCGCAAGGAGCTCGAGATCGTCGGCGTCGGGTATCGCGCCGAGCCCCAGGGCCCGAACGCGCTGAAGCTGAACCTCGGCTTCAGCCATGCCGTGAACGTGAAGGCGCCCGACGGCATCAGCTTCGAGGTCCCGACCGCCACCCAGGTGGTCGTCTCGGGGATCGACAAAGAGGTCGTCGGCCAGGTGGCCGCCGACATCCGCAGCATCCGCAAGCCCGAGCCCTACAAGGGCAAGGGCGTCCGCTACGCCGGCGAGCGCGTCCTGCGCAAGGCCGGCAAGGCCGGCAAGAAGTGAAGCGTCGGCACGGCCGGCAAGAAGTGAGCACGTCATGAGCGACATCGCGAAGTACCGCCACGAGGGTCGACTGCGTCGGCACCGTCGGGTCCGCAAGAAGATCCACGGCACCGCCGATCGGCCGCGCCTCGCCGTCCACCGCACGAACCAGCACATCCACGTGCAGGTCATCGACGACGACGCCAGCCGGACGATCGTCGCCGCGTCGACCGTCGAACCGGACCAGCGCTCGCTGGGCAGTGGTGCGACCATCGACGCCGCCCGTCGGATCGGCGCACTCGTCGCCGAGCGGGCCACCGCCGCCGGCATCAGCGAGGTCGTCTTCGACCGCGGCGGTTACGTCTACCACGGTCGCGTCGCGGCCGTGGCCGATGCCGCCCGAGAAGCAGGTCTGGAGTTCTGATGGCATACCAACCGAACCACAACAGCGGTGGCACCGACGAGGGTGGCCTGCGCGAGTCGCGCGTCATCACGATCAACCGGGTCGCCAAGGTCGTCAAGGGCGGCCGTCGGTTCTCGTTCACCGCGCTCGTGGTGATCGGCGACGGCAACGGTCGCGTCGGTCTGGGCTACGGCAAGGCCAAGGAGGTGCCGCTCGCGATCCAGAAGGGCACCGAGGAGGCCAAGCGCAACCTGTTCGAGGTCGCCCTCGCCGGGAGCACGATCACCCACCCGGTGCTCGGCTCGACCGGTGGTGGCCGCGTCCTGATGAAGCCGGCCGCACCCGGTACCGGCGTGATCGCCGGTGGTGCCGCCCGGATCATCCTCGAAGAGGCCGGCGTGCACGACATCTTGTGCAAGTCGCTCGGCTCGGCCAACCACATCAACGTCGCCCGCGCCACGATCGACGGCCTCAAGTCGCTCCAACGACCCGACGAGGTCGCGGCCCGTCGTGGCATCCCCGCCGACCAGTTCGTGCCGAAGGGGATGCTCGCCGCCTACGAGGAGCGCCAGCGGCAGATGGCCGGTGGCGCACCGACCGACACGTCGGGCACCCCGGACGCCACGACCGGAGCGGCCCGATGAGCGACAAGCAGATCACCGTCACCCAGGTGCGATCGGGGATCGGCGCCAAGCCGAAGACCCGCGGCACCCTGCGCGCCCTCGGCCTCGGCCGGATCGGCGCCTCCAACCAGCTGCCCGATCGTCCCGAGATCCGGGGCATGATCGCTCGCGTGCCCCACCTCGTCACCGTCGACGAGGGCACCACGAACGGAGACTGACCAATGCGCGTCCACGATCTCACCCCCGCCCCGGGCTCGACCCGCCGCGCCAAGCGCGTCGCGCGCGGCACCGCCGGCAAGGGCGGCAAGACCGCCGGCCGGGGCACCAAGGGCCAGCGCGCCCGCAACACGGTGCGCCGCGGGTTCGAGGGCGGTCAGATGCCGCTCAAGCAGCGGGTGCCGAAGCTGAAGGGCTTCAACAACCCGTTCCGCGTCGAGTACCAGGCCGTCAACCTGCACACGCTCGCCGACCTCGCCGAGGCCGGCGAGACGACCGTGACCCCCGACGTGCTCGTCGCCCGCGGTCTCGTGCGGAAGGGCGCGTTCGTGAAGGTGCTCGCCCGCGGCGAGCTGACCGCGGCCGTCGAGGTCCACGCCCACGCCGCCTCGAAGGCGGCCGCGGACGCGATCGCCGCGGCAGGTGGCACACTGACCCTGATCGAGCTGCCGTTCCGTGCCGAGGGCAAGGCCGGCCGCCCGCCCGTCCAGGGCAACCAGTTCGCCAACCGCTGACCCCGCCCGACACCATCACCGTCACGAACCCCGTCACGCAACCCGTCGACCCGAGGCCCGCCACGTGCTCTCAAACCTGCTGAACGTCTTCAAGATCGCCGACCTGCGCAACAAGCTGCTGTTCGTGTTCTTGATCGTGCTGGTGTACCGCATCGGGGCCGCGATCCGGGTCCCGGGCGTCGACCCGTTGGCGATCGACCAGCTGCGGTTGGGTGCCCAGGACGGCGCGCTCGGTCTGTTCAACCTGTTCTCGGGCGGCGCGTTCGAGAGCTTCTCGATCTTCGCCCTCGGCATCATGCCGTACATCACCGCCAGCATCATCATGCAGGTGCTCGGCGTCGTCATCCCGAAGCTGGAGGAGCTCCAGCAGCAGGGCGCGGTCGGCCAGCGCAAGATCACCCAGTACACGCGGTACCTCACCGTCGGACTGTCGACGCTGCAGGCCACCGTGCTCGTGTTCTTGTTCGGCACCGGCGGCGGTGGCGCGTTCTACTCTGCGGTGCAGGCGCCCACGGTCCCGTTGTTGCCCGACGGGTTGTGGCCCCGCGGCTTCCTCATCGTGCCGACGCTCGTCGCCGGCACCACGCTGCTGATGTGGATGGGCGAGATGATCTCCCAGCGCGGCATCGGCAACGGCATGTCGATGATCATCTTCGCGTCGGTCGTCGCCAGCCTGCCCGGCGGCTTCTGGTCGATCCTCGAACTGAGGAAGGAGTTCTGGTTCGTCCTGATGGTCCTCGTCACGCTCGCGATCATCGTCGCCGTCGTGTTCGTCGAGCTCGGCCAACGCCGGATCCCCGTGCAGTTCGCGAAGCGCGTCGTCGGCCGCCGGATGATGGGTGGCCAGAACACCTACATCCCGTTGAAGGTCAACCAGTCGGGCATCATCCCGATCATCTTCGCCAGCTCGATCCTGCTGCTGCCCGCCATCATGGTCGGCTTCCTCGGCTCGAGCGAGGGGTGGCGCGGTTCGATCGTCCGCTTCGTCGACCGGTACATCCTCAACAGCCAGAACATCGTCTACGTCACGCTGTTCGCCCTGCTGATCATCGCGTTCGCCTACTTCTACAACTCGATCGCCTTCGACCCGATCCGCCAGGCCGACCAGATCCGCCGCCAGGGCGGGTTCATCCCCGGCGTGCGCCCCGGCCCGCAGACCGAGCGCTACCTCGCCAAGGCGGTGAACCGCATCACGTTGCCGGGAGCGGTGTTCATCGCGCTGGTCGCGATCACCCCGTACATCATCTTGTGGGCCGCCGACGTGAACACGTTCGCGTTCGCCGGCACCAGCGTGTTGATCTCGGTCGGCGTGTCGCTCGAACTGATGCGGCAGATCGACAGCCAGCTCATGCTGCGCAACTACGAGGGCTTCCTCAAGTAGGAGGCGCTCGTGATCCCCGGAGCTCGGCTCATCATCCTCGGCCGTCAGGGCGCCGGCAAGGGCACGCAGTGCGTGCGGCTGTCGCGCCACTACGTGGTGCCCCACATCTCGACCGGTGACATGCTGCGCGCCGCGGTGCGCGAGCGCACCGAGCTCGGCCTGATGGCCAAGGAGATCATGGACGCCGGCGGTCTCGTGGGCGACGACATCATGATCGGCCTCGTCGAGGAGCGTCTCGGCCGGCCCGATGCCAGCACCCGCGGCTACATCCTCGACGGTTTCCCGCGCACCGTCACCCAGGCCGAAGCGCTCGACGAGATCACCGCCGACCGGCCGATCCACGTCGTGATCGACCTCGACGTGCCGCGCGAGATCGTGCTCGAGCGCATCTCGGCGCGCCGGGTGTGCCGCGACTGCGGGACGAACTACACGGCGTCCGGCCACGACCCGAGCCCCTGGATCTGCGACGTCTGCGGCGGCGACGTCACCCAGCGCGACGACGACACGCCCGACGCGGTGAACAACCGGCTCGACCTCTACGAATCGCAGACCTCGCCACTGATCGAGCACTACCAACTCAAGGGCAGCCTCGTCGTCGTGAACGGCGTCGGCCACCCCGATCACGTCTTCAAGCGGCTCACCGACGTGGTGGAGGGCCGCCGCTGAGCCGATAGCATCGCGTGTTGGTCTGCGACCCGACCGCCCACGTGACGGTCACGTCGCCGGGCGACCGCCCGTGACCACCCGCGAACGTACCAGACCCGACCGACCGATCCTGGAAAGGGTGAGTGTCCTGCCGAAGCCCAAAGAAGATGCCATCGTGCTCGAAGGCACGATCATCGAGTCGCTCCCGAACGCGATGTTCCGCGTCGAACTGGAGAACGGCCACAGCGTGTTGGCCCACATCTCCGGGAAGATGCGCATGCACTACATCCGCATCCTGCCGGGCGACAAGGTCCAGGTCGAACTCACCCCCTACGACCTCACCCGGGGTCGCATCACCTACCGCTACAAGTAACGCACGCGAGCTACACGAGGAACCCACCATGAAGGTCCATCCCAGCGTCAAGAAGGTCTGCGAGAAGTGCAAGGTGATCCGCCGGCACGGTCGCGTCATGGTGATCTGCGAGAACCCGCGCCACAAGCAGCGTCAGGGCTGACGAGAGACAGAGAGAGGCACACCCACCGATGGCACGAATCGCCGGCGTCGACGTCCCCCGCGAGAAGCGGACCGAGATCGCACTCACCTACATCTTCGGCATCGGCCGGCCGACGGCGCAGCGCATCTGCGACGAGCTCGGCATCAGCCGCGACGCCAAGATCTCCACGCTGACCGACGACGAGGTCGGCCGCATCCGGACCTTCGTCGACGAGTACCTCACGATCGAGGGTGACCTGCGGCGCGACGTGCAGAACGACATCAAGCGCAAGATCGAGATCGGGTGCCTCCAGGGCGTCCGCCACCGCAGGGGCCTCCCGGTCCGCGGCCAGCGCACCCACACCAACGCCCGCACCCGCAAGGGCCCCAAGCGCACCGTCGCCAACAAGAAGAAGGCTGTGAGGAAGTAATGGCTGTCTCGAAGAAGGCCGCTGGTCGTCGCCCCCGCAAGCGCGACCGCAAGAACGTGGGCACCGGTGTCGTCCACATCAAGAGCTCGTTCAACAACACGATCGTGTCGGTCACCGACGTCGAGGGCAACGTGATCGCGTGGGCCTCGTCGGGAGCGGTCGGGTTCAAGGGCTCCCGCAAGTCGACCCCGTTCGCCGCCCAGCTCGCCGCCGAGCGCGCCGCTCGCGCCGCCATGGAGCACGGGTTGCGTCGCGCCGAGGTGCAGGTCAAGGGTCCGGGCTCGGGTCGCGACACCGCGGTGCGCTCCATCCAGAACACCGGGATCGAGGTGACCTCCATCAAGGACGTCACACCCGTCCCCCACAACGGTTGCCGGCCGCCGAAGCGCCGGAGGGGCTGATCCTCATGGCTCGTTACACCGGACCCAAGGTCCGCGTCAGCCGCCGTCTCGGCGTCAACGTGTTCGAGAACGACAAGGGTCGCAAGGCGCTCGAGCGGCGTCCCTTCCCGCCCGGTGCCCACGGACGCACCCGTCGCCGCAACGCCGGCAGCGAGTACCTCGCCCAGATGCAGGAGAAGCAGAAGGCGAAGTACATCTACGGCGTGCTCGAGAAGCAGTTCCGCAAGACCTACGACGAGGCCAACCGCCTCCAGGGGCCCACGGGTGAGAACCTGCTCCGCCTCCTCGAGCTGCGCCTCGACAACATCGTGTACCGCGCCGGCTGGGCCAGCACCCGGCCGCAGGCCCGCCAGTTCGTGAACCACGGGCTGATCCAGGTGAACGGCAAGCGGCTCGACATCCCGAGCGCCCGCGTCCGCAAGGGCGACGTCGTCTCGCTGTCGCCCAAGGCCCGCAACATGATCGTGATCCAGCACAACCTCGACGTGCTCGACCGTTCGGTCGTCGGCTGGCTCGAGGTGGGCGACGGCGGCAAGCAGGTGTCCGTCCGCGACCTGCCCCAGCGCGAGCACATCGACGTGCCCGTCCGCGAGCAGCTCATCGTCGAGCTCTACTCGAAGTAATCACCCACCTCGTCCGCTCCGCCCATCTCGCTCCGCCACGCCCAGGCCCGTCACGCCCAGAAAGGACCGGTCGCCCCATGCTCGTCATGCAGCGTCCCACCGTCGAACCCATCGGTGAGGAATCCAACAACCGTCAGCGCTTCGCGGTCGGCCCGCTCGAGCCCGGCTTCGGCCACACGCTCGGCAACTCGCTGCGGCGCACGCTGCTGTCGTCCATCCCCGGCGCGGCCGTCACCGCCGTGCGATTCGACGACGCCCTGCACGAGTTCGACACGATCAGCGGGGTCGCCGAGGACGTCACCGACGTCATCTTGAACATCAAGGACATCGTCCTCACCTCGGAGTCGCCCGAGCCGGTCACGCTGCGGCTCGACGTGCGCGGCCCGGCCGACGTGACCGCCGGCGACATCGAGTGCCCGGCCGACGTCGAGATCCTCAACTCCGATCTCCACATCGCCACGCTGAACGGCAAGGCCCGCCTGGCCATCGACCTCACCGTCGAGCAGGGCCGCGGCTACGCCTCGAGCCAGCGCGAGATCGAGACCCGCACGATCGGCGTGATCCCGATCGACGCGATCTACTCGCCGGTGCGGCGCGTGA
>SKSP01000289.1 GCA_007122945.1 Ilumatobacteraceae bacterium
CCCGCCCGCCCATCGGGTCGCCAGCCCGTCTGATCGCCCGCCCAGTGACTTTGTGTCGCTGGTTGCCGGGTGGGGCGGCGCTGGGCGACTCTGTGTCGCTGGGGTGCTGATCGGGGTGGGTTCGCGTCGGCCGCTCGGTGACTTTGTGTCGCTGGTTGCCGGGTGGGGCGGCGCTGGGCGACTCTGTGTCGCTGGGGTGCTGATCGGGTGGGGATCGGGGCTGCGGGGCTTGCGGGGCTGCCGCAGCGGGCGTTCGGGTGTGGGAACGTGGCGGGGTGGACATCCGGACGGACCGGGCGCACTCGGTCGCCGGATCGGTCGAGACGGTCTGGGCCGCGATCGTCGACGTCGATCGGTACCCGGCGCGCTGGCCGTGGCTGCGCGAGCTCGAGTGGAACGGTGATTTCGTGGCCGGCGCCGGTTGTTCGAGTCGGGTCCGGTCGCCCTTCGGGTACTCGGTGCGCGTCGAGGTGGTGCTCGACCACGTCGAGCCCCGTCGCCTGGTCGAGGCGACCGTCACCGGCGACGTCGCCGGTCGGGCGCGGCTCTCGCTCGCGCCCGTCGGCGCCGCCGGGGACGGGTGTCACCGCACCGAGCTCCGGCTCCTGACCGAGCTGCAACCCGAACGGCGCCTGCTCCGCGTGCTGACGCGCGCGCTGCCACCGGTGGCGCGCGCCGGCCACGACCGGATCATTCGATCCGGGATGGCCCGGTTCGCCGCTGACGTGCATCACCCCTGATGTCCGATTCGTGGCGGCACACGCGCCGTCGGCGGCGAGATGAGCCGACAGGAATCGCGCGGTCGGGTGCCGGACACGTCGACGGGTGCCGGCGTTCCCCGCGTCGTCCGAGATGTCCTCCAGGGTCGGTTGTCACACCCCCTGAGTACAACGGAGTGCATGTTGCTCCAGTCACGTTGCGCCGGGTGCGACCGACCCGGCGCCCCGCTCTGTCGTACCTGTCGGATCGCGCTCGTCGGGCCTGTCGGTGGCCGAGCTCCGATGGGCGGCGCACCGGGTGATCGCGTCCTCGTCGCCGTGTCGTTCACCGGCCGTGCCCGCGACGTCGTGCTCGGGTTCAAGTACCGCAACCGGCGCCAGCTGGCCGGGCACCTCGCCGGGCTGCTCGTGAACCGCCTGCTCGATGCCGGCATCCGCCCGGGGGTCGAGGTCGACACGGTCACCTGGGCCCCCACCAGCCGCCGCCGGCGCCGTCAACGCGGGTTCGACCAGGCGGAGCTGGTGGCCCGCCAGGTGGCGCTCCAGCTGGGTCTGCCGTCCCGGCGCCTGCTCGAACGCGAGCGTGACGACACTGCCCAGACCGGTCGCGGCCGTGCCGACCGGCTCGTCGGCCCTGCGTTCCGGGTGCGTCCCGACGTGCGGGGCCGATCGGTGCTCGTGATCGACGACGTCGTCACCACCGGTGCCACGCTGCGCAGCGCCGCCGACGCGTTGTCCGCCGCCGGTGCCCCCCACGTGGTCACGGCCGCCGTCGCTGCCACACCGGGTGGCCTCTCCGGGCGTCGGGAGCGCTGGGGCCAGGTCGTGGCCGGGCCGTGGCCCGGAACGTCCCCGGATCGTGGCACGGTCCCGGGCGCGAGCGATCGGCCGACCCACCGCCGCACCGCCTGATCGCGGACCGTTCGCACCGCCCGGTCGACCCTCGTCGCACGTCCGGTTCCAACCCCTGGTCCCACCCCCGGTCGACCCCCGGTCGACCCCTGGTCCAACCCCTGGTCCAACCCCTGGTCGACCCCCTGGTCGACCCCCTGGTCGACCCCCTGGTCCAACCCCTGGTCGCACGGCCGGCGCGGCGCGTTCCGGTCGGCGAACCGTCGTGGCGCGCGGCCACCGGTAGCATGGGCGACCGCATGGGCATCCTCGATCGCATCCTCCGCGCCGGTGAGGGCAAGAAGCTGAAGGCCCTCCAGGCGATGGTCCCCGACATCAACGCCTGGGAGCCGGAGATCAGCGCGCTCTCCGACGACGCGCTCCGTCACAAGACCGTCGAGTTCCGCGAGCAGATCGCCAACGGCGCCGACCTCGACGATCTCGCCCTGGAGGCGTTCGCCGTCACCCGCGAGGCCGCCCAGCGAGTCATCGGGCAGCGTCACTTCGACGTGCAGCTCGTCGGCGGTGCCGCCCTCCACTTCGGCATGGTCGCCGAGATGAAGACCGGCGAGGGCAAGACGCTGGTGTCGACGCTGCCCGCCTACCTCAACGGGCTGTCGGGCGACGGTGTCCACCTCGTGACGGTCAACGACTACCTGGCCCGTTTCCACGCGGAGTGGATGGGCCGCATCCACAAGTTCCTCGGGCTCGAGGTCGGCCTCGTCGTGCCCGGCTTCAAGAACAAGCCGGCCGAGAAGCGCGCCAGCTACGGCGCCGACATCACCTACGGCACGAACAACGAGTTCGGCTTCGACTACCTCCGCGACAACATGGCCCCGACGAGCGACGACAAGGTCCAGCGTCGGCACAACTTCTGCATCGTCGACGAGGTCGACTCGATCCTGATCGACGAGGCCCGCACCCCGCTCATCATCTCGGGCCGGGTGGGCGACGCCGCCAAGCTGTACTACCGGTTCGCCTCGGTCGTCCGTTCCCTCACCCGCGGCGAGGACTACGACGTCGAGGAGGACAAGCGCACGGTCATCCCGCTCGAGCCCGGAATCGAGAAGGTCGAACAGGCGCTCGGGGTGGACAACCTCTACGACGACGTCCAGCGCAACCTCGTCCACCAGTTCACCGTGGCGCTCAAGGCCAAGGAGCTGTACCGGCGCGACAAGGACTACATCGTGCAGGGCGGCGAGGTGAAGATCGTCGACGAGTTCACCGGTCGCATCCTCGAGGGTCGCCGCTGGAGCGAGGGCATCCACCAGGCGGTCGAGGCCAAGGAGGGCGTGAAGATCAAAGAGGAGAACCAGACCCTCGCCACGATCACGCTCCAGAACTACTTCCGGATGTACGACAAGCTCGCCGGCATGACCGGTACCGCCTCCACCGAGGCGGCCGAGCTGATGAACACCTACGGGCTCGGCGTGGTGCCGATCCCGACCAACCGGCCGATCCAGCGCATCGACCAGCCGGATCTCATCTACAAGGGCGAGCTCGGCAAGTTCGACGCCGTGATCGACGACATCGTCGAGCGTCACGCCAAGGGCCAACCCGTCCTCGTCGGCACCGTCAGCGTCCAGAAGAGCGAGTTGCTGTCGAAGCTGCTGACCCAGCGTGGCATCCCCCACGAGGTGCTCAACGCCAAGCAGCACAGCCGGGAGGCCCAGATCGTCACCCAGGCGGGCCGGCTCGGTGCGGTCACCGTCGCCACGAACATGGCCGGCCGCGGCGTCGACATCATGCTCGGCGGCAACCCCGAGGGGCTCGCCCGCGACGCCACGTTGCGCGACGGCCACTCGCCCGAGGTGATGGTCGACGACTTCACCCTTCCGGTGCCCATCGACCAGATGCCCGACGACTTCCAGGAGGCGCGCGCCAAGGCCTTCGCGCGGTACGACCAGCTGCTCGCGGAGTATCGCGAACAGTGCTCCGCGGAGGGCGAGCAGGTCCGCGAGCTCGGCGGGCTCTACGTGATCGGGTCCGAGCGCCACGAGAGCCGCCGGATCGACAACCAGCTTCGCGGCCGTTCCGGGCGTCAAGGTGATCCCGGTGAGAGTCGCTTCTTCCTCTCCCTCGACGACGAGCTGATGCGCCTGTTCGCCACCGGCGCACTCCAGTGGGCGATGGGACGCTTCGACGACCACGAGGCGATCGAGGCGAAGATGGTCACCAAGGCGATCGAGCGGGCTCAGTCCACCGTCGAGACCCGCAACGCCGAGATCCGCAAGAACGTCCTCAAGTACGACGAGGTGATGAACCAGCAGCGCAAGGTGATCTACAAGCGCCGCGACCAGATCCTCGACGGTGAGGACCTCCGGGCCGCCGCGATGGAGTACCTCGCCGAGGCCGTCGACTCCCTGCTCGAGACGCACTGCGCGTCGGTGGCCGACGACGAATGGGATCTCGAGACGTTGGCGAAGGAGCTGACGACGTTCTGGCCGACGAAGGTCACGATGGCCCAGCTCCTCGAGTGCGGTTCGACCGACGACATCTACGACCTCGTGATGGCCGACGCCACCGCGCACTACGAGCAGCGCGAGGCCGAGATGGGCCTCGAGACGATGCGCGAGATCGAGCGGCAGGTGATGTTGCGGATCATCGACCAGCGCTGGCGCGAGCACCTCGAGGAGATGGACTACCTGCAGGAGGGCATCAACCTGCGGGCGATGGGCCAGAAGGACCCGCTCACGGAGTGGCAGCGCGAGGGTTTCGAGCTGTTCGGCGGGATGATGAAGGGCATCGCCCAGGACTTCGTGCGCTACGTGATGCACGTCCAGATGGTCCGCAACGACACGCCCGACGAGACCCCGCAGAACCTCGAGGAGTCCTCCAGCGAGACATCGAGCACCACCGGTTTCGACCGGGCCGCCGCGGCTGCCATCGCCGAGGGCGACCTGCCGCCGGAGGCTGCGCCGGTGCCCGAGACCCCCACCAAGCAGCAGACGGTCGTCAAGGACGACTTCTCCAAGACCCCACGCAACGCGCCGTGCCCGTGCGGTTCGGGCAAGAAGTTCAAGCAGTGTCACGGCGCGGCGTGACGCCGGGAGGAACGACAGGACCCACGTGCGCGACTTCACCGACGATCTGCGCGATCTGCGCCGGCGCCTCGACGAGGCCCACACCTACCTCGAGATCGACGACGCCCGGAACCGGCTGATCGAGCTCGAGGGCGAGGTCGCGCGCCCCGGCCTCTGGGACGACCCCGAGGTCGCCAAGAAGATCAACGCCGAGTACGCCGACACCAAGGACGACCTCGACGCGTACGACCAGCTGCGGGCCGCGGTCGACGACGTCGAGTTGCTCCACGAGATGGCACGCGACGAGGACGACGACTCCCAGGAGCCCGACATCGAGGCCCAGATCGCCGACATCGCCCGCCACTTCGACCAACTCGAGCTGCGCAGCCTGTTCACCGGCGAACACGACGACCTGCCCTGCATCGTCCAGATCAATGCGAAAGACGGTGGTGTCGACGCGCAGGACTGGAGCGAGATGCTCCTGCGCATGTACGAGCGATGGGCCGAGCAGCGTGGCCTGCGCTTCGAGCTCAACGGCGTGTCGGAGGGCACCGAGGCGGGAATCTTGTCGGCGGAGTTCACGCTGACCGGCCGGTACGCGTACGGCCTGATGACGAGCGAGCGCGGGACCCACCGGCTCGTGCGGATCAGTCCGTTCGACAACCAGGGTCGCCGCCAGACCAGCTTCGCCGCCGTCCAGGTGTGGCCGGTGCTGGACAACCCCGACGTCGAGATCGACGAGTCCGACATCCGCATGGAGGTCTTCCGGGCCAGCGGCGCGGGTGGGCAGCACGTCAACAAGACGTCGTCGGCGGTGCGCCTCATCCACGAGCCGACGGGGCTCGTGGCGAGCTCCCAGGAGGAGCGCAGCCAGCTGCAGAACCGGGAGAAAGCGATGGGCCGGATCAAGGCGATGCTCGCCGCCAAGGTGGAGGAGGAGCGCGCCGCCGAGCTCGACTCGATCGCCGGCAAGCAGGCCCAGGTCGGGTGGGGCAGCCAGATCCGCAGCTACGTGTTGCAGCCGTATCAGATGGTCAAGGACCTGCGCACCGAGATCGAGTCCGGCAACGTGGCCGGCGTGCTCGACGGCGACATCGATCCGTTCATCGAGGGGTATCTGCGCTGGCGACGGGCCGGGGCGGCCTGACCGGACTACCCTCTCCAAGCCGTTGCGCCATGATCCGACTCGAGAACGTCACCAAGTCCTACTCCGCCGAGGTCGTCGCCCTGCACGACGCCTCGTTCGAGGTCGCCAAGGGCGAGTTCGTGTTCCTCGTCGGGCCGTCCGGGTCGGGGAAGAGCACGATGCTGCGCCTGCTCAACCGTGAGGAGCGCCCCGAGCGCGGCGCGGTGTGGGTGGCCGGCCGCAACATCGTCGACATGCCGCCCGGCCGCGTCCCGCACCTGCGGCGCAACATCGGCAACGTGTTCCAGGACTACAAGCTGCTCACCCAGAAGACCGTGTTCGAGAACGTCGCCTTCGCCCAGGAGGTGATCGGCCGACCCAAGCACGTGATCCGCCAGCAGGTGCCCGCCGTGCTCGAGCTCGTCGGTCTCGCCGGCAAGGAGGAGCGCTTCCCGAACCAGCTGTCGGGCGGCGAGCAACAGCGCGTGTCGGTCGCCCGGGCGTTCGTGAACCGTCCGCTGATCCTGCTCGCCGACGAGCCGACCGGGAACCTCGACCCGGCCACCGGCGAGGGCATCATGCGGCTGCTCGACCGGATCAACAAGACCGGGACGACGGTGGTGATGGCGACCCACGACCAGCGGATCGTGAACACGATGCGCAAGCGGGTCATCCAGCTCGACCGTGGCGTGATCGTTCGCGACCAGGCCCGCGGTGTGTACGAATGAGCGGGGTGTACGAGTAGATGTGGTCCCGACTGACCTACACGTTGCGCGAGACCTGGGCCAGCTTCCAGCGCAACATCACGCTCACGGTCGCGGCGATCATCACGTCGGCGGTGTCGCTGTTGATCTTCGGGCTGACCCTGCTCATCCAGGAGGGCTTCGACAACCTGCTCTCGCGCTGGGAGGGCGGCGTCGAGATGATCGTGTTCGTCCAGGCGCAGGCCACCGACGAGCAGCGATCGGTGATCGAAGAGGCGCTCACCGCACAGGAGGGCTCGACGATCGAGTCGTGGACGTACTGCGACGTCCAGTGCTCGCTCGACGACGCCGAGCGGCTGTTCGCCGGTGACCCGGCGACCCTCGAGTTGCTCACCGAGACGAACATCCCGACCCAGTACCGGATCGTGCCCACCGAGGGCACCGACGTGCTGACGTTGCGAGCGTTGCGGGAGGCCTACCAGGACGGTCTCCCGAACGTGCTGTCGGTCACCCTCGCCGAGGACCAACTCGACCTCATCTCGCGGCTGCAGGGCTTCGTCGGGCTGTACACCACCGGGCTGTGGATCTCGCTGATGTTCGCCGCGACGCTGCTGATCTGGAACACCATCCGCACGGCGATGTTCGCCCGCCGACGCGAGATCGAGGTGATGAAGCTCGTCGGCGCGACCGACTGGTTCATCCGCGTGCCGTTCATGCTGGAAGGTCTCGTCCAGGGCCTGATCGG
>SKSP01000418.1 GCA_007122945.1 Ilumatobacteraceae bacterium
ACGGTCCCGACCGGATCCGGCTGTGGCCGGGCCCGCACCTCGACCGCTACGCGGAGGGTGCGTTCGACGACTTGTTGCGGGGCCGGTGGACGGTCACCGACCGCTGGAGTCGGGTGGGGGTGCGCCTGATCGGCGACCCGCCGGAGCGGCGCGACCACAGCGAACTGCCCAGCGTCGGCCTCGTCGAGGGGGCGGTCCAGCTGCCCCCGAGCGGCGAACCGGTCGTGATGCTCGCCGACCACCCCACCACCGGGGGATACCCGGTGGTCGCCGTCGTGCACGCCGACGACCTCGGTGCACTCGCCCGACGCCCGCCCGGCAGCACGGTCGGTTTCGCGCGGGAGACGTGAGTACATTGCCCACATGGAGCGTCGCATCTACGGACTCGAGAACGAGTACGGGGTCACGTGCACGCTCCGTGGTCAGCGTCGCCTGAGCCCCGACGAGGTCGCCCGGTACCTGTTCCGCCGGGTCGTGTCGTGGGGGCGCTCGTCGAACGTGTTCTTGCAGAACGGCGCCCGCTTGTACCTCGACGTCGGGTCGCACCCCGAGTACGCCACGCCCGAGTGCGACTCGCTGTACGACCTCGTCGTGCACGACAAGGCGGGTGAGCGGATCCTCGAATCGCTCGTCGAATCGGCCGAGCAGCGGCTCGCCGAGGAGTCGATCCGGGGCACGATCTACCTGTTCAAGAACAACACCGACTCGGCCGGCAACTCCTACGGCTGCCACGAGAACTACCTCACCAGCCGGCGCGACGACCTCGGACACTACGCCGAGGTGCTGATCCCGTTCCTCGTCAGCCGCCAGATCTACACCGGGGCCGGCAAGGTCCTCCAGACCGCCCGAGGTGCGACCTACTCGATCGCCCAGCGCGCCGAGCACATCTGGGAGGGCGTCAGCTCGGCGACCACCCGGAGCCGCCCCATCATCAACACCCGCGACGAGCCCCATGCCGACGCCGAGCGCTACCGCCGTCTGCACGTGATCGTGGGCGACTCCAACATGAGCGAGTACACGACGTTCGTGAAGGTGGGTGCGGCCGCCTGCATGCTGCGGATGCTGGAGGACCCGACCGTCGTCCTGCGCGACATGACGCTGGAGAACCCGATCCGTGCGATCCGCGAGATCAGCCACGACACCTCGTGCCGCAAACCCGTCCGACTCGCCAACGGCCGCGAGGTCAGCGCCCTCGACATCCAGCGCGAGTACCTCGACCGGGCCCTCCGGTACGCCGACGCGCGCGGGTTCCCCGACCTCGAACAGCGTGGCCTGGAGATGTGGGAGCACTGCGTCACCACGCTGGAGAACGATCCGATGAAGCTCGACCGCGAGGTCGACTGGGTGATCAAGTACAAGTTGATCGAGGCGTTCCGGGAACGTCACGACCTGCCGTTGTCGCATCCCCGGGTCCAACTGCTCGACCTCCAGTACCACGATGTCTCGCGGCAACGGAGCCCCTTCTACAAGCTGCAGGCGCGCGGCCTCGTCGAGCGCATGTGCAGCGACGACGACATCGCCACCGCCATCGACACCCCGCCCCAGACGACACGGGCGCGCCTGCGCGGGGAGTTCGTGCGACGCGCCAAGGAACGACGTCGGGACTACACGGTCGACTGGGTGCACCTCAAGTTGAACGACCAGGCCCAGCGGACGGTGCTGTGCAAGGACCCGTTCAAGAGCCGCGACGAACGCGTCGAGAAGCTGATCGAGTCGCTGTAGCGTGACGCGTGCGTGACCGAGACCAGAGATCCGAGCGGCGACCTCGAGGAGCCGCACGCAGATGAACGCGACCCGCTGACCCGCGGCGCACGGGCCGTCTTCGATTGGATGCTCGTCGTGGGCATCGCGATCCTCGTCGCGGTGCTCGTCCGCACGTTCGTGCTCGCCCACTTCGTCGTGGACGGGACCTCGATGGCGACCACGCTCGACAGCGGCGACCGGGTGTTCGTCAACAAGCTCTCCTACCGCTTCGGCGAGCCCGACCGCGGCGACGTGATCGTCCTGCACCAGATCAGCGGGACGTCCCAGCGCGACCTCATCAAGCGCGTCATCGCGCTGCCCGGCGAGGAGATCGAGATCCGCTCCTGCGAGGTCCTGATCACCGACACCGACGGCACGACGCGCCGGCTGATCGAGCCGTACCTCGACCCGCAGGTGGTCACGCCGGGCAACTGCGGGGGTGACACGCCCCCCACCCCGGTACCGCCCGAGCACATCTACGTGCTCGGCGACAACCGGTCGGGCTCCCAGGACAGCCGGTCCCTCGGCCCCATCGAGATCGACGAGGTCGTCGGCCGGGCCTTCGTCGTGTTCTGGCCGCGCGACAACTGGCAGTGGCTGTGAGCCCCGTGCCCCGCTGTCAGCCGAACTCGGCCCGGTAGGCGTCCATCATCACGTCGACGTGGTCGCTGTAGACCGCGTCGAGCCCCATCCGCAGCGCCGGGCGCAGGTGGTGCTCGAACTGCACGTCCCAGCCGAACGCCACCAGCCCGAAGCGGTGGAACAAGGTGGCGAGACCGCCCGTCCAGTCGTCGTGGCGCAGGTTGATGCCGTCGACGCCCTCGGCCGCGAGATCGGCGGCCCGCCGTTCGGGGCCCTCCTTGATCTTCGCCAGGCGCGTCGACTCCAGCAACCGCACCCCGTGACCCAGCAGGGGCAGCAGCGCCGCCCGGTCCTTGGCACACAGCCACGTGTGGGTCCGACGCTCCTCACCGCGGTCCTGCAGCAACTCGATCACGGCCGGCCCGCTGGCGGCGTCCTTCAGGTCGAGCGACAGGTGCACCCGGTCGTCGATCGCGTCGAGCAGTTCGACCAGCGTCGGCACGTGGTCGGGGAGCTCGGTGCGTGCCAGCTCGCCGATCGGCCGCCGACGCCAGCGCGGCCCGGTCACCCCGTCGTGGTCGAGCACCGCCACCCCGTCGGCGGTCACCCAGACGTCGCTCTCGAGCCCGGTCGCGCCCAGACGCAGGGCGAGCGTGAAGGCCTCCATCGTGTTCTCCGGGGCGTGTGCCCGGGCCCCCCGATGGGCGAACGCGATCGGCGGATCGAGGAGGGACGGGAGCCGCTGCTGCACGCGGTCCCATGATGTCAGCCTCGTAGACTTCGCGGCGTGTTCAATCTGACGGGGACCGAGATCGTCGTGATCCTGCTCCTCGCCCTCGTGGTACTCGGCCCCGAGAAGCTCCCCGACGCGATCCGCCGCTTCGGCCGGGCGTACTCGGAGCTCAAGAAGCTCAGCACCGGGTTCCAGCAGGAGTTCAAGACCGCGCTCGACGAACCGATGCGCGAGATGCGCGAGTCCGCCGACATGTTGCGCAAGTCGGCGGACTTCTCCGGTGCGTCGACACCCGACCTCCGACCCGCCGACGATCCGCCCTTGCAGGAGCCGACCACCGAGCTTCCGTTCGGTGACTCGGGGGCCGCGCCCGACCCGCCCGGGACACCCGACACACCCGACGCACCCGACGCACCGGACACCCCGTCCGACGAGACCGATCGCCGATGAGCCGCCGCGCCCCCGGGGACGCGGGGGACGACGTGGGGGGCGTCGACGACGCCGAGGGTGCGGCGATGACCCTCACCGAGCACCTCGCCGAGCTGCGCACGCGGATCATCCGAGCAGCGCTCGGGGTGGTGCTCGGGGCGGTCTTCATCATCGCCTTCTACGACCAGGTGCTCGACTTCCTGCTCCAGCCGTACCAGCGGCTCTGCACCCGACGGGGTCCGGAGTTCTGCGACCCCGAACTGTTCATCCTCGACCCGATCGAGGGCCTCGCCACCCGGCTCCGGATCGCCACCTACGGCGGACTCATCCTGGCGATGCCGATCGTGCTGTGGCAGATCTGGCGGTTCATCGTCCCCGCGTTGCACGCCAAGGAGAAGAAGTACGCGATCCCGTTCATCATGTCGTCGGTGGTGCTGTTCCTCAGCGGCGGGGCCGTCGCGTACTTCACCGTCGAGCGGGCGCTCGAGTTCCTGATCTCGTGGGCCGGCGAGGACGTCGGGCAGGTCTTCCGGGTCAGCAGCTACATCAGCCTCGTCGGGATCATGTTCGCCGCGTTCGGCGTCGGGTTCCTGCTCCCCGTCCTGCTCGTGTTCCTGCAGCTCGTCGGCGTGACCACACCGGGAGCACTGCTGCGCGCCTGGCGGTACGCGCTGATCGGCATCGTCGTGCTGGCAGCGTTCATCACGCCGTCCGGCGACCCGATCTCGCTCGCGATGCTGTCGGTCCCGATGATGATCCTCTACTTCACGGCGACCCTGATCGGATGGCTCGCGCTCCGACGCCGGACGCCCGAGCGGGCGTGAGCGCCGACCACGTGGCCGCCGGCCGCTCGTACCCGTTCGAGCTCGACCGCTTCCAACGGGAGGCGATCGCGAGCCTCGACGCCGGCCGCCACGTCGTGGTGGCGGCGCCCACCGGCAGCGGCAAGACGGTCGTCGCCGAGCACGGCGTGGACCTCGCCCTGGCGCGGGACCGGCGCGCCTACTACACGGCGCCGATCAAGGCGCTCTCCAACCAGAAGTACCGGGACCTGGTCGAGATCCACGGCGAGGGTCGGGTCGGCCTGCTCACGGGCGACAACTCCATCGACGCCGACGCGCCGGTGGTGGTGATGACCACCGAGGTGCTGCGGAACATGATCTACGGCCGCCGCCGCTCGCTCGTCGACCTCGACGTGGTGGTGCTCGACGAGGTCCACTTCCTGCAGGACGCGTACCGCGGGCCGGTGTGGGAGGAGGTCATCGTCCACCTGCCGCGCCACGTCCGTCTGGTCTGTCTCTCGGCCACGGTGAGCAACGCCGCCGAGCTCGCCGAGTGGATCACCACCGTACGGGGCCCGACCGACGTGATCGTCGAGGAGCGGCGCCCGGTCGAGCTCGAGCACCAGTACCTCGTGACCGACCTCACCGACGGAGGCGATCGGGCGCGGACCCTCATGTTGCCGATCTTCACCGACGGGAAACCGAACCGTCGGGCGCAACGACTGGACGCCTCCGCCGTCCGGCGTCCCACCGGTCGCGACGGTCGCGACGGTCGTGACGGTCGGCACGCCGAGCGGGCCCGCGACCGCGACCCGTCCCGGCGCCGACTCGCCACCCCCGGACGGGTCGACTCGACCCGACTGCTCGAACAGCGCTCGATGCTTCCGGCGATCCACTTCATCTTCAGTCGCAACCAGTGCGACGCCGCCGCGCGCAGTTGCCTCGACGCCGGCCTCCGCCTCACCACCGACCACGAACGGGCGCGCATCCGCGAGATCGCCCACGACCGGCTGGACGGTCTGCACCCCGACGACCTCGCAGTCCTCGGACACCGTCGCTTCCTCGACCAGCTCGCGGCCGGGATCGCCGCGCATCACGCCGGCATGGTGCCACCGTTCAAGGAGGTGGTCGAGGCGTGCTTCGTCGAGGGCCTGGTGAAGATCGTGTTCGCCACCGAGACGCTCGCGGTCGGGATCAACATGCCCGCTCGCACGGTCGTGATCGAGAAGCTGACCAAGTTCACGGGCGACCGGCACGAGCAGCTGACGCCGGGGCAGTTCACCCAGCTCACCGGACGCGCCGGCCGGCGGGGGATCGATGCACGGGGCCACGCCGTCGTGTGCTGGAGCCCGTTCGTCCGGTTCGACCAGGTCGCCGAGCTCGCCGCCAGCCGGTCGTTCCACCTGCGGTCGGTCTTCCGCCCGACGTACAACATGGCCGCCAACCTGGTCCGCAACTACGGCGACGAGGAGGCCCACCGTCTGCTCAGCCTGTCGTTCGCCCAGTTCCAGGCCGACCGTGACGTCGTGCGCCTCGAGGCTCGTCTCGAACGCCGCCGGGAGCGTCTCGCCGAGCTCCGGTCGGCAGCTCGGAGCCCCCACGGCGACATCGACGACTACCGGCGACGAGCCGACGACGACGCGACGTCGAGCCCCACGACGCCGAACGAGCTGATCGACGCCGCCATCGCGGAGCTGCGACCCGGCGCGGTCATCCGGGCCCGGACGGGCCGCTACGAGGGGCCGGTGGCCGTGGTGGCCAACGCCAGCCGGTCGACCGGCCACCGACTCACGGTCATCACCCCGAGCGGTCACCACCACCAGCTCCGGGCCCCCGACCTCGGGGCGCTCCCCGCCGTGATCGGGGCGATCGACCTGCCGGTCCAGTACGCCCCGGGACGCAAGGAGTTCCGGCGCGACGTCGGCCGCCGCCTGCGCGCCGCCGGGTACACCGGACGCGACGACCAGCGCGACGACCAGCGCGACGAGCGGGCGGCCGGGCGCACCCTCACCCACCCGGTCGAGGCGGACCCCGACCTGCGCGACCGGTTGCGCGCCGCAGCCCGCGCCGATCGTGTGCAGCGCGAGATCCACGACCTCGAGCGGCGCGCCGAGCGGGGTGACCAGACGCTCGCCCGGGAGTTCGACGCCGTCCTCGGCGTGCTCGGGTCACGCGGGTACGTGCACCGCGACGAGTGGACACTGACCGCCTCGGGCGAGGTCCTCGCACGGATCTTCCACGAGTGCGACCTGCTCGTCGCGGAGTGCCTGCTCGACGGGCTGCTGGACGGCCTCGACGCTGCCGAGCTCGCCGGCGTCGTCTCGACGTTCGTCCACGAGCACCGCAGCCCCGACGACCCGCCACCGCCGTGGTTCCCGTCGACCGAGCTGGCCGATCGGTGCCATCGGATCATCGAGGTGAGCCGTCGCCTGGCGGCCGACGAAGCCGACGCCGGTCTGGCGATCCACCGCCCGCCCGATCCGACGTTCTTCGGCGTGGCCTACGCGTGGGTGGCAGGAGAGGGGTTCGCCGAGGTGGTCGACGCCAACGATCCGACCGGGACCGAGCTGACCGGGGGCGACTTCGTCCGGACGGTCCGCCAGCTGATCGACCTGCTCGGGCAGGTGGCGCGGGTCGCTCCGGACCGGACGACCCGACGGACGGCGGCCGACGCCGCGCGACGAGCATTCCGCGAGGTCGTCGCCGACTCGGCCTCCGTGGGTGTCGGCGTCGGCGTGATGGATCCCGCCGATGGTGATCCGCAAGGGTGAGCCGTGGGGCGTCGGCGCGACCTGTCCCGACGACCTCGTCACGGCCACGACCGATGCCGAGCTCGCCGATCTGCTCGCGGCGCGGTCCGCCGACGCCCTCACCGTCAGCGGCGGCGACCTGCACCGCACGGTCGGGAGCCCCCGACTCGTGGCCGGAGCGCCTGCCCGGCTGGTTCCCGTCGACCTGTTGCGCGTCGAGCTCGACGGTTCCCCGGAGATCGCCGTCGCCCACGTCGTCGCCCGTCGGCCCGGGTGGCGCGGGTGGTGGCTGGGCCCGCTCCACGCCGTCTGCAACGCCCAGTTCGCCGGGCGCTGGGACGTCGCCCCGGGAGGTCACCCCAACGACGGTCGGGCCGAGGTGATCGACGTCGACGCGGCCATGTCCTGGCGTCAGCGCTGGGGGGCCCGGCGGCGTCTCCCGTCGGGTACCCACCTCCCGCACCCCGACATCCGCCTCACCCATCGCTCCGAGGTGACCTGGGAGCTCGACGGCACGCAGACGGTCTGGGTCGACGGCCGACGACGTGGCCGGCCGCGCACCGTCCGGGTTACGGTCGAGCCCGACGCGTACGAGCTGCACGTCTGACGCCGCCGCCCCGGGAGGAACGACCGATGGACACGACCAAGGACGCCAAGGACACCATGGACGCCTGGATCCTGGACGAGTCGCCGGGGACGTACCGGTGGGGCCAGGTCGAGCCGCCCGACCTGGCGGCCGACGAGGTGCGCATCGAGGTGGTCGCCAGCGCGCTCAACCACATGGACCTGTGGGTGACGCGCGGGATGCCGAAGCCTCCGTTGCCGCACGTACCGGGGTGCGACGTCGCCGGGCGCGTCGTCGAGGTCGGCACCGCTGTCACGAACGTCTCCGTCGGTGACGAGGTGGTCGTCAACCCGGGCGTGTCGCCCGTGGAGGACATCGTCGCGCTCGGAAACGACAGCCCGATGGGCCCGGGCTTCGTGATCTACGGCGAGCACTGCTGGGGTGGCCACGCGACGCATGCGGTCGCCCCGGCCCGCAACGTCGTGCCGCGTCCGGCCACACGGAGCTGGGCCGAGTGCGCGGCGTACCCGCTCGCGTCGCTGACCGCGTACCGGATGCTGCGCCGCGCCCGCCTCGCGGCCGGACAGACGGTGCTCGTCGTCGGGATCGGCTCGGGCGTCTCGTGTGCCGCGCTGGCCATCGCCCGTCACATGGGCGCCGAGGTCGTCGTCACCAGCCGCAGCGAGACCAAGCGCGCCGAGGCGCTGTCGATGGGTGCCTCGGCGGCGTACGACTCGTCGGCGTCGAGGTGGCCCGTCCAGGCCGACGTCGTGGTCGAGAGCGTGGGCCCCGCCACCTGGGAGCAATCGGTCCGGGCGCTGAAGCCGGGCGGGCGTCTCGTGGTCTGCGGCGGCACCTCGGGTCCCGCGGTCGAGATCAACCTGCCGCGCCTGTTCTTCAAGCAGTTCGAGATCATCGGCTCGTCGATGGGCAGCTACGAGGAGTTCGCCGCGCTCACGAGGATCGTCGACCACGGCCTCCCGATCCACGTCGACCGCACGATGGACCTCGCCGAGTACCCCGAGGCCCTGCGCCGCCTCGAGGCGGGGGAACAGCTCGGCAAGATCGTCCTGACCCGCTGACATCCCCGACGGCGGTGGCCGTGGACCCTACGATGACCGCCTGTGACCGTCTACGTCCCGGAGGAGTTCGCGCCCGACGAGGCCGACGTCCTGCGTCGCTACTTCACGAACCTCGACGGTCCGGTGTTCGCCCTCGTCAACCTGCCGGAGGTCGTCAAGGGCGCCCTGTTCGCCCGCTACAGCCGGAGCTCCAAGAGCCTGCGGCGTCTCTTCCTCGACGAGTTCGTCGGCGAGCTCGACATCGAGGGTGACACCACGATCGACGCGACGGTGGGCCTCGCCCGCGCCGAGGAGCTCTACGAGCGGGTCTTCTTCGAGTACGGCGACGACTCCGTCGCCCAGCTCGGGGGCGTCCATCTCGCGTGCGAGCAGGCCTCGAACGTGCTCACCAAGGTGCTCGAGTGGGGCCGCCTGATGAGTTACCTCGAGCAGAGCACGCGCTACATCTCCTACGACGCGCGGCTCGGTGGCCGGTACCGCTTCCACCGCGATCCCGAGGTGCTCGCCAGCCGTCACGGCACCCGCTACGTCGGCGACATGGACCGTCTCTTCGACGCCTACAGCGCCGCGGTCCAGCAGGTGACCGAGCACGTGCGCGACACGGTCGCCCGCGGGGCCGACGACAGCGAGTTCGTCTATCGGCAGGCGACGCGCGCCAAGGCGCTCGACGCGACGCGCGGGATCCTGCCGGCGGCGTCGCTGTCGAACGTCGGGATCTACGGAACGGGTCAGGCCTTCGAGGCGTTGCTGCTGCGGATGCGGGCCCACCCGCTCCCCGAGGCCCGCACCTACGCCGAACTGATGCTGTCCGAGCTGCGCAAGGTGATCCCGAGCTTCCTGCGCCGGGTCGACATCCCCGAGCGAGGTGGTCGCTGGAGCGCCTACCTCGCGGACACCCGCGACCGGACGGCCGCCGAGGTGGCGCGCCTGTTCGGCGGGGTGCCCGTCGCGCCGGTGGAGGAGGTCACCCTCGTCGACTGGGACCCCGACGCCGAGGACAAGCTGCTGGCCGCCGTCTGCTACGCCTCGTCGGGCCTGCCCGAGCACCAACTGCTCGAGCGGGTTCGCGACCTCGGGGCCGACGACCGGGTCGCGCTGCTGCGGGCGTACGTCGGCGAACGTGAGAACCGGCGCCACAAGCCCGGTCGGGCGTTCGAGCGGGTCGACTACCGCTTCGACGTCCTCTCCGACTACGGCGCGTTCCGCGACCTGCAGCGGCATCGTCTCCTCACGATCGAGTGGCAGCGGCTGACCCCGTACCACGGCTACTCGCGCCCCGAGCTCGTCGACGACGCCGGCGCGACGGCGCTGTTCGACGAAGCGATGACCCGATCGGCCGAGCTGTACGACACGCTCGCTCCCGACCTGCCCGAACAGGCGTCCTACGCGGTGGCGATGGCCTACCGTCTGCGGTACGTGATGCAGTTCAACGCGCGCGAGGCCATCCACCTGCTCGAGCTGCGCTCGTCGCCCCAGGGGCACCCGTCGTACCGCCGGGTTGCGCTCGAGATGCACCGTCAGATCGCCGAGGTCGCCGGTCACCGGGCGATCGCGGCCGCGATGAGCCACATGACGGTCGATGCCCCGGAGCTCGAACGGCTCGAGTCCGAGCGCCGCGCCGAACGTCGACGTTCCTGAGGTGTGACTGCTGTCACATAGCGGGTGGCGAGCCCTCCGGCCGGTTCCTCCTATGCTCCGGCGCGACCGCCACCCCTGGAGAGCGCCATGGCCGACGACGACATCAACGCGAGTGACGAGGAGAACGACGAGCCGGCTGCCGACGACGGCACCGAAGACGACACCGACGACGACACCGACGACGACACGGCCGAACCCGACGAGGAGGAACTCGACGGTGACGACCTCGACCTGGACGGCGACCTCGACGACGACGATGACGACATCGACGATGACGACGATGACGACGACGAGGAGGAGGACACCGGCGACGCCCCGGCGACCAAGCGTCGGCGCGCCGCGTCGGACGACGACGACGAGGAGGAGGACGACGACATCGTCTCTCCCGACGACGTGGAGGCCGATCTCGACCGGATCCTGAAGGACCGCATGGTCGCCAAGGACGACGAGGAGGACGACGAGGACGACGAGGAGGAGGTCCCCGACGAACGGACCGAGTCCGGCGATCGGCTGCAGCCCAAGCGCGCCGACGAGACGCTGTGCAACAGCTGCTTCCTGCTCGTGCGCTCCAACGCGCCGGGGTGCCCCGTGGGCGACGACGACTGTCCGGTCTTCTCCTGAGAGTGCGAACGTCGTGACCGACCCGTTGACCCGGCTCGTCGAGCTCACCGTGTACGCGCCGATCGGCGCGGCCGCGATCGTGCGCGAGCGCATGCCCGAGGTGATCGCCACCGGTCGCGAGCAGGTCCACCAGCGGGTCACGCTCGCCCGATTCATCGGTCAGATGGTCGTCACCCAAGGCCGCCGGGAGCTCGAGCGCCGCCTCGCCGCCGCCAGCGGCGACCAGGGCGACCGCGACGATCAGGATGCACCCGTCGACGCACCCGCCGACCCGGGACCGGTCCGCTCCGCTCCGCTCGGGCGTCCCCGGACCGAACCGGCCCCGACCGCCGCGTCGCTCCCGATCGACGACTACGAGAGCCTCGCCGCGAGCCAGGTCGTCGCCCGCCTCGGCGGGCTCGCCGCCGCCGAGCTCGACAGCGTCGAGGCGTTCGAGCGCGCCAACCGCAACCGGCGGACGGTCCTCAACCGCATCGTGCAGCTCCGGACCAGGGCGTGATCGACCCGCTCGTGCGCAGGGCCCGACCCGCGGATGTCGACGACCTCGTCGAACTGGAGGTCACGGCCCGGCGGGCGCTCGTCGACCAGCGGGGCGGGGGACGTTGGCTGGACGAGCATCCCGCCCACGACGACGCCTGGGCCGAGGTCGTCGGTGCCGATCGCCCGGTGGTCCTCGTCGCGGTGCTCGACGACCTGCCGGTCGGCTTCTTGGTGCTCGACCCGACCCCGCCGGTAGCGCGCGTCGAACAGGTCTACGTCCTGCCCGAGGCACGCGAGCTGGGCTTCGGCGACGAGTTGCTCGCGACGGCGATCGACCACGCACGCCAGGCGGGCGCCACGCGCATCGAGGGTGAGGCGCTGCCCGGCGACCGGACGATCAAGAACCTCTACGAGCGGGCAGGCATCACCGCCCGCCTGATCGTCGTGTCGGCGCCGATCAGCGGGCCCGCCAGCGCGGCGGACGCTTCTCGATGAACGCCGTCAGCCCTTCGGCCAGGTCCTCCGAGCGCATCACCGTGCGGATCGCCTGATCGGTCATCGTCCGGAGGGTGTCGTCGTCGGCGGTGTCGGCGGCGAGCACCACCTCGCGGCTCGCCCAGACGGCGAGCGGGGCGTTCGCGGTGATGCGGGCGGCGAGCCGAAACGCCTCCTCGAGCGCCTCGCCCGGCCCGACCAGGCGCGAGACCAGCCCGAGCGCGTGGGCACGTTCGGCCGGGATCGGCTCGCCCGTGAGGATCGCCTCCATGGCTGGCGCGCGACCGATCGCCCGCGGCAGTCGGAACATGCCACCGGCCGCCGCCACGAGACCGCGGGTCACCTCGGCCAGTCCGAACGCGGACCTGGTCGTGGCCACGACCAGGTCGGCCGCCAGAACGAGCTCGCAGCCACCGGCGGTGGCGAGTCCGTCGACGGCGGCGATCACGGGTTTGCGACGGTCCCGGTAGACGAAGCCGCCCCAGCCACCCCGCTCGGTGGACAGCTCGGCGCCCCTGCCGGCGTCGATCTCCTTCAGGTCGGCACCGGCGCAGAACACCGGTCGCTGCTGACCGGACGTCTCCGCGGCGAGGATGCCGATCCAGACCTCGTCGTCGGCTTCCATCGCATCGACGGCCGCCTCGATCCCGCGGGCGACGGCGCCGTTGACGGCGTTGCGGGCCTCGGGTCGGTTCAGGGTGATCAGGGCGACCCGGTCGCGCCGCTCGTAACCGACGAGCTCGGCGGGAGCGTCGCTCACTCGGCCCGGGCCTTCTTGGCGGCGGCCTTGCGAGGGTTCGGCCGCAGCGGCTTGGGCATGGGCGCGCCGTCGGGGATGTCGATGCCGAACAGGGCGGCGACCTGGGGGAGTGCCGGTCCGAGCCGTTTCACGGTGGCCCGCAGTTCGTCGGTCACGGTGGCCGGCACCTCGGTCGGTCCGACGAGGGATCGGACGGGGGAGAACGCGGCCGCCTCGAGCACGGCGGACCACCGGTCGGCCAGATCGGTGGGCGTCAGCGACGCATTGGTCGCCTCGGCGAGCCGTCGCGCCAGATCGGCGGGGAACGGCACGCCGGCCTTGGGGGGCTGGGACGACAGACGGAGCGCCCGGATGACGCGACCGACGTCGAGCGCGGCCGCGATGTCGCCGAGCCAGAGTTGGAGCTCCTCCTCCTGCTTGCGTTGGAGCGCCACCCGGAGCGCGTCCGCGAGCGCCCTGCTCGACTCGTCGCGCGCGACGATGGGGTCGTCGGCGGCGGCGACCACGCTGCGCAGGTCGCGCAGGTCGAGGTGCTCGATCTGGCGCTGCGCCGCCTCGGCGCGATCGAGCCACTCGGCGACGCGCAGTCGCGGGAGCAGTTCCTCGGCGAGCTTGAGCACGCTCGTCTCGGGCATCGTCGGCTTGCCGTCGGCCGCGAGCTTGGCGTTCTCGTCGCGTAGCCGTTGGCGTACGGCGGGCAGCCCCTGTAGCGCAAGTTCCGCGATCGGTCGCTGTTCCTCGGGCAGGTCGGCGAGGATCTCCTTGCGGCGTGCGGAGCCGGGGCGCAGACGCTTGGGCTTCGGGCGTTTGGGCAGCTCGGGCGGCGGCGTGAACGACGGACGGTCGCGCCGCTCGCGGCTGCGGTCGTCGCGGCGTTCCCGACCGTCGCCGCGCTTGGGCCGGTCCCCGCCGTCGCCCCGAGGACCACGGTCGTCACGCCGGCCACCGCGGCCGCCACGATCACGTCGCTCGCCCCGACCGCCACGGTCGCGACGGGCGAGCTGCTGGGTGACGGGCTCGAACGGCGTCTCGTCGCCGATCAGCTCGATGACGTCGGTCCGGTCGGACTTCTGCCGCTCCTGGACGACGCCGACGACGGTGATGCCGTCGATCTCTTGTTCCACGTCGACCTTGAGCTCGTCGCCGACGGCGGCACCCTCGGGCAGGATCGAGCCGTCCAGGACTCCCTTGGGCACCTTGGCGCCGGCCGCCCGCCACGTCCACGAGCCGTCGGGCCGCGAACTCGTGAGCTCGATGTCGATCCTGCGGGACATGGATCGAAACCGTACCGGTTCGCCCCCGCGAAACTCCATTGCCGTCGGGTACGGTCGGCGCGTGCCGATCTATGCGCTCGACGACCAGATCCCGACCATCGACCCCGACGCCTACGTGCACCCCGACGCCGTCGTCATCGGCTCGGTGACGATCGGTGCGGAGAGCAGCATCTGGCCCGGAGCGGTCCTGCGCGGCGACGACGGCGAGATCCGCATCGGCCGGCGGACCAGCATCCAGGACAACGCCGTGCTGCACACGACGTCGCTGCACCCGACGGTGGTCGGCGACGACTGCGTGATCGGCCACCTCGTCCACCTCGAGGGGTGCACGATCGAATCCGGTGCGCTCGTCGGGAACGCGTCGATGGTGCTGCACCGCTCCGTGGTGCACACCGGCGCGATCGTCGCCGCCAACGCTGCGGTGCTGTACGACGTCGACGTGCCGACCGGGGCGCTCGCCGTGGGGACGCCGGCGGTGGTCAAGCCGGATCGGGTGCGACCGGAGGACATCAGCTCGGGCGTCGAGACCTACGTGATGCGGGCCCGCTGGTTCCGACGCGGGCTGCGGCGGATCGACACGTGATCGCCCTCGTCGTGACCGTCCCCGCGAGCGAGGCCGAGGTCGCGGCCGACGCGCTCTGGGCCCTCGGTGTGCTGGCGGTCGAGGAACGGGACCACCCCGACACCGACGAGGGGATGGTGGAGCTGTGGACGAGCCTCGGCGACGACGCCGGGCACGTCCGGAAGGCGGCCGAGGGCTTGCCGTCACGCTGGCGCTGGCGCACGGTCGAGGTGGACGATGCCGTGGCCGACACGTGGCGGGCCCACGCCGTGCCGTCGTGGATCACGCCCGATCTGGTGGTCGTGCCGGACTGGTTCGACGCCGACGTGGCGGTCGGCGGTGGCCCGGACGCGACCGTCCTGCGCATCGACCCCGGATCGGCGTTCGGGCTCGGCGACCACCCGACGACCGTGCTCACGCTGCGCGCCCTGCGTGGTCTGTTGTGGCCCGACGCGACGGTCCTCGACGTCGGCTGTGGCAGTGGCGTGCTCTCGGTCGGTGCGGCCGTCTGCGGTGCGTCGTACGTCGAAGCGATCGACGTGTCGGTCGCCGCCGTCGCGGCGACCCGCGACAACGCCGAGCGCAACGGGGTCGCCGGCCGGGTCACGGCGTCGACGACCGCGCTGGCCGACGTCGACGGGCCCTTCGACATCGTGTGCGCCAACATCTTGGCGCCGACCCTCGTCGACCTGGCGTCCGACCTCCGGCGGGTGACGGCGCCGGCGGGCGTGCTCGTGGTGTCCGGCGTGCTCGCCGACGCCCACGACCACGTCGTCGCCGCCCTCGCCCCGATGCGGGTGGTCGACCGCCTGGTGCGTGAGGGGTGGGCGGCGATCGTGCTCCGGCACTGACCGCCGCGCCGGTCAGCCGGCCGAGCGCGCCCGCACGCCGATCGGCGCGATCAGACGGTACCCGGCGGCGTGCCGTTCGTCCTCGGATTCGCCACCCCAGAAGCCGTACTCGTGGTGGTCTCGCGCGTACTCCTGGCAGGTCGTGTTGACCTGGCAACCGGCACACACCTGGCGGGCCGTCGCCTCGCGGCGCTCACGGGCCTGGGGCCGTTCGGCCGGGGCCGGGAAGAAGAGGTGGGTGAGTCCCTTGCACGCCGCCCGTCGCATCCACTCGTCGTCGGTCTGTTCACGAGTGATGAGGATCTCGACTGCGGCCATGTGGTGCCCCCTGCACGTTCGGACTGACACGTCGAGGCTACGACATTACTGAACGTTCAGTCAATTGTAATCTGCAAGCACTTGTCGGACGCCCGCCACGAACGCGGCGACGTCGGCATCGGTGGTGTCCCACGCCGTCATCCAGCGCACCTGATGGCGGGTCGGATCCCAGTCCCAGAAGAAGCACCAGTCCCGGAGGGGAGCGATGGCGGCCGGCGGCAGGCGCGGGAACACGCTGTTGACCACGGGGGGAGCGTCGTACGTCACGCCGTCGATCGCGCGCGTGGCGAGGTACAGCTCGCGCGCGGTGCGGTTGGCAGCCCGGGCGAGATCGAGCCACAGGCCGTCGGTGAGGAGCGCCTCGAACTGGGCGGCGACGAAGCGCATCTTCGAGGGGAGCTGGGTGACCTGCTTGCGGATGTAGGGCGCACGGCGGGCCAGCTCCGGGTCCAAGAAGACGACCGCTTCGCCGCCGAGCAGGCCGTTCTTGGTCCCGCCGAAGCTGACCACGTCGACGCCGACATCGACGGTCGCGGCGCGCAACGTCTCCACCGAGTCGCCGAGGGCGACGGTGGCGTTGGCGATGCGAGCCCCGTCGACGTGGACGCGCATCCCCATCGAGTGGGCCACCTCGCACAGCGCCGCCAGCTCGTCGATCGCGTAGACGCCCCCGAGCTCCGTGCTCTGCGTGAGCGACAGGACGCCGGGTTGCACGTGGTGCTGGACACCCTGCAGGTGCGTGAGCTCGAGCACCTGTTCCGGGCGGAGCTTGCCATCGCTCGTCGGCAGGTCGATCAGCTTGGCCCCGAGCACGCGCTCGGGTGCGCCGGTCTCGTCCACCGCGATGTGCGCCCAGTCCGAGCACACGACGGCCTCGGCCGGCTGGAGGAGCGCCGCCAGGGCGAGCACGTTGGCGCCGGTCCCGTTGAACGTGAGGAACGTCTCCACCGGCCGGCCGAACAGCTCGCGGAAGCGGTCCTCGCACCGCCGGGTCCACGGGTCGTCGCCGTAGGCGAGGGCGTGCCCGTCGTTGGCGCGCGCGATCGCGTCGAGCACGACGGGGTGCGCGCCGGCGGCGTTGTCGCTGGCGAACGACCGGGCGGGGGCGGGAGTGGAGATCACCCGGCCAGTATCGCGGCCCGCACGAGCCTCAGGCGGCGTCGCCGAAGCGCGTCGTGATCACGCGGCCGTCGCGCTCGCCGGCGCTCGGCGCCAGATCGGCCACCACGAACGCACGCTGGATCCACCGGTCGGTCCCGTCGAACCGCGGGGCGAACGGTGAGCGGCCGTGCACGGCGACGTTGTTGTCGATCACGAGGAGGTCGCCGGCGTCGAGCACGACCGTGCGATGGTGCTCGGCGACGATCTCGCGTATCGACCGGACCACCCGGTCGGCCTCGGTGTCGACCCCGACCATCAGGTCGGCGTCGAACACGAACGTGGGCTCCTCGGGCGTGCCCGCCAGCAGTGGTCGAGGTGGGCCGAGGCGGTTCTCGCGGCCCTGGAGGAAGCTCCGGTCGACGGCGGTGCGGAAGCGCGGCTGGCGCATGGTCGCGATCGTCGCCGGGTCGAGGTGTTCGACGACGTCGTCCACCGACGCGAGTGTCGTCGCCGCGGACGGATCGCCCCGGAGGCACAGCAACACGAGGTACCGCGGCCGGTGGGGATGGAAGGCCGTCTCGGTGTGGAACATCAACTCGACGTCCGACGACGTCGACACCTGGATCGACGCCGTGTCGCGGGTCGGGACGATGTGTTGCACGATCTGGCCACCGTGCTCGGGCGCGAAGCCGACCGGTTGGCCGAGGCGGCGGGCGACCGTCAGCACCACGAAGGTGGCCACGGGCGTCGTCGGTGCGGCCGTCGGCGACGGGGGAGTGGCGGGGACCGGACCGAGTGGCACACCTCGCACCAGGAGCGCACCGCTCCGCTCGGCCCGGTCGGTGAAGCCGACGAGCGCATCGTGGACGACCGCGGGCAGCGAACGGGCCGCCCGCCCGGCGGCCGCGACCGGGTCGGGCTCGGTCGGGGCGTGGGTGGCGAGCTCCACCACCCGGCCCCACTCGCGGGACCCGGCCCGGTACACGGGTGGGCACGCGGACGCGCACGCGGGTCGGCGCACGTGTGGTGGCTCGATCCGGAACATGATTTCCAGCGTACACCATGGAGCGGAACAAGGGTGTCGATGAGCGTCGGTGGAGTCCTAGAGTGGGTGCGTGGCCACCCCGGACGACTACCGAGCCCGGATCGGTGCGGCGGGGGAGCGGCTGACACCGGCCGAGCGGCGGGTCGCGACCACGGTGCTCGACGACCCCAGGGCGGTGGGGTTCGGCACCGTCGCCGAGCTCGCCGACCGAGCCGGGGTCGGGGTCGGCACCGTCGTGCGCCTGGCGGACCGCCTCGGCTACCGCGGCTTCACCGAGCTCCAGCGCGCCGTCCGTCGTGATCTCGCGCGTCAGCTCCGCCCGGCTGTCGAGCGGATACGCGACGGGCGCCCGGACCCCGACGCGGTCGCGGACCACATCGAGCTCCAACTCGACAACGTTCGCGCCACGCTCGAGGCCGCCGACCCGGGGATGCTCGCACGAGTGGCCGACCGGCTCGCGGATCTCGAGCGCCCGGTGGCCGTGCTCTCGGGCGACGCCTCGACCGGTGTGGCCCGGCACCTCCTCGACCAGCTCACCGCCCTCCGGCCCGGAGTCGTCGCCGTGGACGGCAACGCGGTCGCCGTGGCGCGCACCCTGGCGGTCCTGCCGCCGGACGCCACCCTGCTCGTGGTCGATCTGCGCCGGTACGACCGTTGGGTCGTCGACACCGCCCGGGACGCTGCCGAGCGAGGGTGGAGCGTCGTCGCGGTCACCGACGGCGAGCTCTCCCCACTGGCAGCCGTCGCGGCCGACGTGTTCGTCGTGACGGCCGCGTCGCTCGGCCCCTTCGACAGCCACGTCGGCACGCTGGCCCTCGGTGATCTCCTCGTCGCGATGACCGCTCGGCGCCTCGCCGCCAGCGCCGCCGAGCGCCTAGACGCCGTCGAGCGGCAGTGGCAGCTCCGACGGAGTCTGACCCTCGACTAGAGGTCGAGCTCGAGGTCACGGGCCGGCGTGGTCAGCCGTCCCGCTGTCGGTACCCTCGCGACGTGCCCACTGCCGTGCCCGCCGACCCGTTGCGCGAAGCGTCGCGCCGCCGCACGTTCGCGATCATCAGCCATCCCGACGCCGGCAAGACGACCCTGACCGAGAAGTTCCTGCTGTACGCCGGCGCGCTCGTGGGCGAGGCCGGCGCGGTCAAGGCCCGGACGGGACGACGCGCCGCCACCAGCGACTGGATGGAGATGGAGCAGAAGCGCGGCATCTCGATCTCGTCGACGGCGCTGCAGTTCCCCTACCGCGAGCACGTCTTCAACCTGCTCGACACGCCCGGACACCGCGACTTCTCCGAGGACACCTACCGCGTGCTCGCCGCCGTCGACGCCGTGGTGATGGTGCTCGACGCCGCCAAGGGCATCGAGCCGCAGACGCTCAAGCTGTTCGAGGTGTGCCGGGCCCGTTCGCTGCCGGTGATCACGTTCCTCAACAAGTACGACCGGCCCGGCCGCGATCCGCTCGAGCTGCTCGACGAGATCGAAGCACAGATCGGCCTGCGTCCCACACCGGCCACCTGGCCCGTCGGCATCTCCGGCGACTTCCGTGGGGTGATCGACCGCCGGACGGGTGGGTTCACCCGCTTCACGCGCACCGCCCGGGGCGGGGCGATCGCCCCCGAGGAGGACGTCGAGGCCGACCGGGCCGCGGCCGAGGAGGGCGCCGCCTGGGAGCGCGCCACCGACGAGACCGGCCTGCTCGACGCGATCGGCGCCGACGTCGACCTCCCGTCGTTCCTGGCCGGGGAGTCGACCCCCGTGTTCGTCGGTTCGGCGCTCACCAACTTCGGGGTGCGCCACGTCCTCGACGCGATGGTCGATCTGGCGCCGGCGCCCGGACCGCGCCTCGACACGGCGGGGGAGGGACGCCCGCTCGGAGCGGACTGCGCGGCGTTCGTGTTCAAGGTCCAGGCGAACATGGATCGGTCGCACCGCGACCGCATCGCGTTCGTCCGGATCTGTTCGGGCACGTTCGAACGCGGCATGGTCCTCACGTGCGAGCGGACCGGTCGGCCGTTCGCGACGAAGTACGCCTCGACCGTGTTCGGCGCCGAACGCTCGACGGTCGACCTCGCCTACCCGGGCGACATCGTCGGGCTCGTGAACGCGAGCGACCTGCACCTCGGCGACTCGCTGTACGCCGAAACGCCCGTACGGTTCCCGCCGATCCCGCGCTTCGCTCCCGAGGTGTTCGCGTCGGCCCGACCGCTCGACACCGGCACGACCAAGCAGTTCCGGCGTGGCCTGGCCCAGCTCGACGAGGAGGGCGTCGTGCAGGTGCTCCGCGACCCCGACACGGGCGACAGCGCACCGATCCTGGCGGCCGTCGGCCAGCTCCAGTTCGACGTGTTCGCCGACCGGCTGGCGCTCGAGTTCAACTCGCCGATCGAGGTGCTCTCGGCGCCCTACGAGGCGATCCGGCTGACCGATCCGACCTCGGCGCCACGTCTGCGGGCGATCGGCGGCATCCGCGTCCTCGAGCGCGGCGACGGCGAGCTGGTGGCGCTGTTCGAGAGCCGCTACCGGCTGCAACGCCTGGAGAACGACGAGGCCGGGCTCCGCCTCGACCCGATCGTCGCCGGATGAGCCGGACGCCCGCATCGCCGGGTGTGGCATAATTTTCGTCATGACGGAAAAGCGCCGCTGCCGCTGGTGCCGACGGATCCTGCCCGACGCCACCGGTCGGGGCCGACCCCGCGAGTTCTGCTCCCAGGCGTGCCGCCAGTGGGACTGGGTCGCCCGCCAGCGGGCGCGCGAGCTCGAGCTCAGCGAGGGTGAACTGGTCATGGCGACCGCCGAGCTCGACGCGCTGCACGACGAGCTGTACGTCCTGGCGTGTGCGGTGGACGATGCCCGGCGGGACCTGGCGGCCGCCGGCGACCGGGCGACCACGCGTGAGCTGCGGGAGATCCTGGAGTGGGTGCTCCAGGCGGCGGCACCGCTGCGGGACCGGGAGCTCGGCGACTCCTCGTCCGAACGCCCATAATCCTCGTTATGTCAATAACACGCTCAGCGCTGGACAACGCGCTCGACGTGCACGAGACTGAAGTTGCACTTCAGGTCGAGATTGGACCTCCTGATCAGGTTCAGCCAACGTCGAACGCTCCAGTCCCGGTGCGCACCGACCGAGGAGTAGCTCGTCCACATCGCAGGAGCAGATATCGCAGGAGCAGATACCGCCCATGCCGTCCCGCACCCCGCTTCCGTCCCGCCGACCCGTGCTCGTCGCGGTCGTCGCCGTGTCGCTGCTCGCGCCGGTCGCACTCGTCGCGTCCGGGCTCCCGGTCGCCGCCGAGGCCTCGCCGTCGTCCACGTCGTCGTCATCGCCGTCGTCATCTGTGGTCGGGCTGTCGCTCGGCCAACAGGGCCCGGCCGTGGAGGACGTCCAGCAGGCCCTGATCGACGCGGGCATCCCCGTGATCGGTGGTGTCGACGGCTACTTCGGGCAGATGACCGCCGCCGCGGTGCGCAAGTTCCAGACCGACCGTGGTCTCGACGTCACCGGCACCATCGACCGGGCGACGGCCGAGGCGCTGGGACTGGTCGCCGACCTGCCCCAGACCGCCAGTGGCGCCCGGAACCCCGCCCACGTGCCCCCGGCCGAGCTGGTGGGTCTCTCCAAGGGGATCGTCGGTCCGCGGGTCGCCGAGCTCCAGAAGGCGCTCATGGCGGCCGGGATCCCGAACGTCGGTGGCACCGACGGTGTGTTCGGCCCGATGACGAAGGCCGCGGTCGCGGCGTTCCAGGCCGCGCAGGGGCTGTCCGCGACCGGCAGCGTCGACGAGGCGACGGCCGCCTCGTTGCTCGGCGGCGGCACGGTCGACGTCACCACCGCCACCGCGACGGCGTCGCCGCAGAGCCCGCTGGTCGGGCTGAAGGTCGGCGCCAGCGGACCCGCCGTCACCGAGATGCAACAGGCGCTCCTCGACGCCGGGCTGAGCTTCGCCGGTGGCGCCGACGGGATCTTCGGCTTCGTGACCCAGAACGCGCTGCGTCAGTTCCAGATCCGCAAGGGCCTGGAGGCGACCGGGGCGGTCGACGCCGCCACGGCCGCCGCCCTGGCGGCCCCGGGCTCGCT
>SKSP01000151.1 GCA_007122945.1 Ilumatobacteraceae bacterium
CGCCGCCGGGTGGCTCGTGTCGGTCGCCGGCGTCGCCCTGGTCGTCGGCGCGGCCTGACCCGCACCACGCGCCTCGTCCACCGGGTCGTCGATATCGACCCATCGTTCCGCGATACGGAATGATTCCGTATTGCGGATTCAGGCGGGTTCGTTCATACTGGCCGGGTCGACCTGGGGTTGGTCGACAGCGCCGGGTCGACCCCGGGGGAGGGTGGGGAGGGTGTTGATGAGTGTTCCGACGGACCTCGAGATCGCCCGGACGGCGGCGTCGAAGCCGATCGCCGAGATCGCACACGCGATGGGGATCGGTGAGCACCTGCTGCAGCCGTTCGGGAGCGACGTGGCGAAGATCCGGCTCGACGCGATCGACGAGTTGGCCGACCGGCCGCGGGCGAAGTACGTGGTGATGACGGCGATCACCCCGACGCCACTCGGGGAGGGCAAGACCACGACGACCGTCGGTCTGGGCCAGGCGATGCAGCACATCGGGCGCACGGCGGTGGTGTCGTTGCGTCAGCCGTCGATGGGTCCGACCTTCGGGATCAAGGGTGGGGCCGCGGGCGGCGGGTTCAGCCAGGTCATCCCGATGGAGCTGTTGAACCTCCACCTGACCGGTGACTTCCACGCGGTGACGGCCGCGCACAACCTGTTGGCCGCGATGCTCGACAACCACCTCCACCAGGGCAACGAGCTGGGGCTCGACGTCGACGACATCACGTGGCGCCGCGTGCTCGACGTGAACGATCGGGCGCTGCGCAACGTCGTGATCGGTCTGGGCGGCAAGGCCGACGGGGTGGCGCGCCAGACCGGGTTCGACATCACCGCGGCATCGGAGGTGATGGCGATCCTCGCGTTGGCGACGTCGCACGACGACCTGCGCGCCCGTCTGGGTCGCATCGTGGTGGGGTACACGGCGGCTGGTGAGCCGGTGACAGCGGAGCAGCTCCAGGGGGCCGGGTCGATGGCGGTGATCATGCGTGACGCGCTGGCTCCCAACCTGCTGCAGACGCTCGAGCACACGCCGGTGATCGTGCACGCGGGTCCGTTCGGCAACATCGCCCACGGCAACTCGTCGGTGATCGGCGACCTGATCGGCATCCGCGGCGGTGAGTACCTGATCACCGAGGCCGGGTTCGGCGCCGACATGGGTGCCGAGCGGTTCTTCAACATCAAGTGCCGTGCCTCGGGGCTGGTGCCCGACGCGGCGGTCGTCGTGGCGACGGTGCGGGCGCTCAAGGCCCACTCGGGCGCGTACCGGATCGTCGCCGGGCGGCCCCTGCCCGAGGAGCTGCACGCCGAACGCCCCGACGACGTCGAGGCCGGCGCCGCGAACCTCCGCAAGCAGGTCGAGAACGTCCGCGCGCACGGGGTCACACCGGTGATCGCGATCAACGCGTTCCCCACCGATCACGAGTCCGAGCACGAGGTGATCCGCCGCCTCGCCGCCGAGCTCGGTGTCAGGGTGGCGACGTGCACCCACTTCGGCGATGGTGGGGCGGGTGCCACGGAGTTGGCCGAGGCAGTGGTCGAGGCGTGTGACGATCCGAGCACGTTCGCCCACCTGTACCGTGACGACGACGCGCTGACCACCAAGATCGAGACCATCGCCACGAAGATCTACGGCGCGGCGCGGGTCGAGTACTCGGCGGCCGCCCGGCGCCGGCTCGAGATCTACGAGGCGAACGGGTTCGGACACCTCCCGGTGTGCATCGCCAAGACGCACCTGTCGATCTCGGCCGATCCGTCGCTGACGGGCGCGCCGACGGGCCACACGCTCGTGGTGCGCGAGGTGCGGGCGTCGGTCGGGGCGGGGTTCGTGTACCCGATCTGCGGCGACATGCGCACCATGCCCGGCCTCTCGCGGAGCCCCGGGGCGACCCGCATCGACCTCGACCCCGACGGCCGGATCGAAGGGCTGTCCTGACCCACGCGCGCCTCGCGACCGAGTGCGCGGGACGCGCCCGTCCGGGCCACGCCGAGCGACGTCGAGTGCCCCGCCTGGATTGGGGACCCACCCGGCGGTGTGGGATGGTGTGGGACGCTGCAGACGAGGAGGTTGGTCGGTGTCCACGGTGCAATCGGTCGAACGGGCGTTCTCGATCCTCGGGGCGTTGGCGAGCGGGCCCGCCGGGGTCTCGGTCATCGCAGAGCGGACGGCCCTGCCCAAGAGCACCGTCTCGCGGCTGCTGGGCACGCTGGTCGACCTGGGTGCGGTCGAGCAGAGCGACCTGTTGGGTGTGTACGGACTGGGCGAGCTCATCATCGACCTGTCGGCGTCGGCGAGCCCGGGCCGGAACCTGGTCACCATCGCCCGCCCGCACCTCGTCGAGCTCGTCGACGAGCTCGGTGAGGCGGCGGGGTTGGGCATGCTCGACGGCTCCCGGGTCTACTACTACGACCAGGTCGACAGCGACCACCAGGTCCAGGTCCGCGACTGGACGGGCGAGAGCGTCGATGCCCACGTGGTCCCGTCCGGCCTGGTGCTGGCGGCGTACGCCCCCGACGCGGTGCGGCGGGCCTTCCTCGCCGGACCCCTCGAGGGTTGGACCGACGGCTCGGTCACCGACCCGGACGTGTTGTCCGCCCGCCTCGACGAGATCCGCGAGGCCGGCTTCGCCTGGATGTACGAGGAGATGTCGGAGGGGCTGAACTCCGTTGCCGCGCCGATCGTCAACCCCGCCGGCACGGTGATCGCCGCCGTCCACGTGCACGGCCCGGCATACCGGTTCCCCGGTGCCGCCGACCCGGCGACCATCGCCGCCTCGGTCGTGGCGGCCGGGCACCGGATCTCCGATCGGCTCGCCGGCCACCACCCGGTCGATGAGTTCCACCGTACGCCCAGCACATCGGGGATGGCGTCGCCGGGCACCAGCTGATACGGTGTTCCGTGATGCGGATGCGTTCCGCATCACGGAATCTGGAGACTCGGTGGCGGGTCTCCCGGGAACGGTCAGGGGGGTCGCGTGAGTCACGACGACGACGGCGACGACGGCGACGACATCGATCTCGCGACGCTGGCTGACGACGAGCTCGTCACGCAGATGCACGACGATCTGTACGACGGCCTCGCGGCGGAGATCGTCGAGGGTGTGACGATCCTGTTGGACCGCGGCTGGGGGGCCGACCGGGTGCTCGACGACGCGTTGGTCGAGGGGATGCGCATCGTCGGGGTCGACTTCCGCGACGGCATCTTGTTCGTCCCGGAGGTGCTGCTGGCCGCCAATGCGATGAAGGCCGGGATGGAGCTCCTCCGGCCCCTGCTGGCCGAGACGGGCGCGACCTCGTCCGGCAAGATCGTGATCGGCACGGTCAAGGGCGACATCCACGACATCGGCAAGAACCTGACGGCGATGATGATGGAGGGCGCCGGCTTCGAGGTGGTGGACATCGGCATCAACTGCGACGTCGACACCTTCCTGGCGGCCCTCGAGGAGCACCGCCCCGACATCCTCGGGATGTCGGCCCTGCTGACGACCACGATGCCGTACATGAAGGTCGTGATCGACACGCTGAACGAACGTCTGCTCCGCGACCGGTACATCGTGCTCGTCGGCGGCGCCCCGCTGAACGAGGAGTTCGGCGTGGCCGTCGGCGCCGATGCCTACTGCCGGGACGCGGCGGTGGCCGCCGAGACCGCGAAGCACCTCGTCCACGCTCGGCGGTTGCACGCCGCCGAGCCGGCCGGACCCTCCGTGCCGTGAACGGTGACGTGAACGGTGTCGTGAACCGGCCGCTCGTGCTGGCGTGTGGGGCGCTGGTGCGTGAGCTGCGTGCCGTGTTCGACCGTGACGGCCTCGCCGGCCATGTCGAGGTCGACTACCTGCCGGCCCCGTTGCACAACCGGCCTGAGCAGATCGTGCCGGCCATCGAGGCGCGGCTGGCGACCGAACCGGTCGATCGCCGGATCCTCCTCGGATACGGCGATTGCGGTACGGGCGGCCTGCTCGACCTGTACATCGCCTCGACGTCTCGTGACGTCGTGCGGCTGCCCGGTGCGCACTGCTACGAGTTCCTCGCCCCGCCCGGCCGATTCGCCGCGCTGCACGCGGAGGAGATCGGCACGTTCTTCCTCACCGACTTCCTCGCCCGACACTTCGAGGCGATCGTGTGGCGGGGGCTCGGCCTCGACCGTCACCCCGAGCTGACCGGCCTCTACTTCGCGAACTACCGCCGCGTCGCGCTCTTGACCCAGAGCGACGACACCGACGTGGTGGTCGCCGGCGAGCGCGCCGCCCGACAGCTCGGGCTCGACTTCGTCGTGGAGGCGACCGGGCTCGGACCACTGGCCGATGCCGTGCAGGTGTCGGTACAGGCGTCGATGCAGGTGTCGGTACCGGAGTCGGTACCGGTGTCGGTGGGCCGGGCGGTGGTGTGATGCCCCGGCGCCGTGCCGGATCGGAGATCGTCACCATCTACTGGCGCGACATCCCGGCACAGGTCAACGGCCAGACAGGACGGGACCGGCACCAGGTGGTCCTGTCGTCGAAGTTCCAGCGTGCGATCGACCGCGCCAAGCGCAAGGCGCACATCGACACCGCCGCCGAGGACATCGCCCAGTGGCGCCGCACCACGGTGTCGTGCGGCGGCGACGTCGGAGTTGTCGCTGCGGCCGCCGAGGCCGAGGCGTCGCGGCTCGAGGAACAGTTCTCGCGCGAGTACCTCGGTCGGCTCGCCTACGCCGGTGGCCGCGTGGCCGCACTGGACGATCGCGACGTCCCCGATCGAGAGAGGGCCGACATCCATGACTGAGACGATCCTGAGCTCGGCGACCCGGGAGGTCGCGATCGGGTTCGACCGCCCCTTCGTGATGATCGGCGAGCGCATCAACCCGACGGGCCGCGCGCTGCTGGCCGAGGAGATGAAGCGCGGCGACTTCGGTCGCGTCGAAGCCGACGCGCTCGCCCAGGTGGCCGCCGGCGCCCACATGCTCGACGTCAACGCCGGCATCCCGCTGGCCGACGAGCCGGCCCTGCTCACCCGGGCCGTGCAGCTGGTGCAGTCGCTCACCGACGTCCCGCTCTCGATCGACTCGTCGATCGTCGACGCCCTCGAGGCCGGGCTGTCGGTCTACCAGGGCAAGCCGCTCGTCAACTCGGTCACCGGTGAGGACGAGGTGCTCGAGCGGGTGCTCCCGCTGGTCGCCCGGTACGGCGCGGCGGTCGTGGCGATCTCCAACGACGAGACCGGCATCTCCGAGGACCCCGACGTCCGGTACGCCGTCGCCGAGAAGATCGTGCACCGGGCCGCCGACCACGGCATCCCTGCGTGCGACGTCGTCGTCGATCCGCTCGTGATGCCGATCGGCGCGATGGGCACCGCTGGTCGGCAGGCGTTCCGGCTGATCCGCCGCCTGCGAGAGGAACTCGCGGTCAACACCACCTGTGGTGCGTCGAACGTCAGCTTCGGACTCCCCTCCCGCCATGCCGTGACCGGCACGTTCCTGGCGATGGCCGTCGCCTCGGGCATGACCTCGGCGATCATGAACCCGATGCACGCCGAGGTGAAGACCGCGGTGATGGCCGCCGACGTGCTGATGGGCACCGACCGCGACTGCGCCTCTTGGATCCGGGCCAACCGCGACCCCGACGCGCCGCAGGGCGAGGGGGCGCGCGGCGGACGCGAGGGCCGGCGTCGACGGCGTCCGGTCGGGTGATCGAGCCGTCGTGGACGATCACCGCGTCGTCTTCTCGCCGTCGGGCCTGAGCGGCAGCGTCGAGCACGGAACGACCGTGCTCGAGGCGGCACGTCGTCTCGGCGTCGATCTCGACACCGTCTGCGGCGGCCGCGGCATCTGTGGACGTTGTCAGGTGACAGCGTCGCCGGGTGCCTTCGCGACGTGGGCGCTCGTGACGACCGCGGACGCGCTCGGGCCGCCCACCTCGCTCGAGACCGGGTACCGGGGTCGCCGGCCGCTCGCGGACGGCCGTCGGCTCGGGTGCGCAGCCACGGTGTGCGGTGACGTGGTGGTCGACGTCCCGGCCGCCAGCCAGGTGCATCGCCAGGTCGTCCGCAAGGACCTCGATCTCCCGCCGATGGTGGTCGATCCGTCGTTCACGCTCTGGTACGTCGAGGTCGGCGCCGCCGACCTCGGCGACGACGCCAGCACGGCCGACCTGCTAAGCGCAGCGGTCGCCGAGCAGCACGGCCGGACCGCCCCCCTGGTGCCGTTGCGGAGCCTCGTCGTGCTCCGACCCGCGCTCGACCGCGGCCACGGTGCCGTCACGGTCGTCGTCGACGAACGCGACCACGTGGTCGCGGTGTGGCCCGGCTTCGTGGACGAGGCGTACGGCGTCGCGGTCGACATCGGCTCGACGACGATCGCCGGACACCTCTGCGACCTCACGACCGGTGAGGTGCTCGCGAGCGCGGGGCGCATGAACCCCCAGATCCGGTTCGGTGAGGATCTCATGAGCCGCGTCTCGTACGTGATGATGAACTCCGGCGGCGAGCGCGATCTCACCGAGGCCGTCCGAACGGCGGTCGACGGCCTGGTCGGGGAGCTGGTCGACCAGGCCCAGACCTTCCGCGAGTACATCCTCGAGGTGGTGCTGGTCGGGAACCCGATCATGCATCACCTCGTGCTGGGGCTCGACCCGACACCGCTCGGGCAGGCACCGTTCACGCTCACCACCAATCGGGCGCTCATGACGCGGGCGACCGACCTCGACCTCACGCTGCCGTACGCACGCTGCTACGTGGGCCCGTGCATCGCCGGCCACGTCGGCGCCGACACCGCCGCGGCGGTGCTCGCCGAACGACCCCACGCGGGTGAGGCGATGCAGCTGCTGGTCGACATCGGGACCAACGCCGAGATCGTGCTCGGGAACCGCTCCCGGGTCCACGCCGCGTCGAGCCCGACCGGCCCCGCGTTCGAGGGCGCCCAGATCAGCTGTGGGCAACGCGCCACGGCCGGAGCGATCGAGGGTGTTCGCATCGACCGCGCGACGCTCGAACCGCGCCTGAAGGTGATCGGGGTCGACGTGTGGTCCGACGACCCGTCGTTCACCCCCGGGCTCGTCGGCACGGGCATCACCGGTGTGTGCGGGTCGGGGATCGTCGATGCCGTGGCCGAGATGTTCCTGGCCGGCATCGTCGACCGCAACGGGGTGATCGACGGCGGTCTCGCCGAACGCACGCCCCGGGTCGTGGCCGACGGCCGCACGTTCGCGTACGTGCTCTGGGACGACGGA
>SKSP01000405.1 GCA_007122945.1 Ilumatobacteraceae bacterium
ACGTCGACGGCGAGCACGGTGGCGCCGGGGGAGCGCTGGGCCAGCGTGAGTGCGATCGCCCCGGCACCGCACCCGAGGTCCAGCAGGTCACCCGACGGCGCGGGTGTCGGCGCCGTCCGCAGCAGCAGCTCGGTGCCGGTGTCGAGCCGGCCGTGGCTGAACACGCCGCGGTCGGTGGTCATCGTGAACGACACGTCCGGCAGCACGACCTCGACCCGTCGCTCGTCGGATGGGCCGGGCGGTTCGGGGTCGAAGTAGTGGGACATCGGTGTCGATCGTCAAGGGGCCGTCAAGATGGTGCGAGTTGACGCGATCTTGACGGGCGTGCCGGGCCGGGCAGGGAGTCCCGGCGCACTCGGTAGCCTGCCATGCATGGCGTTCCGCATCCGCACGTACGGCGACCCCGTCCTCAAGTCGAAGGCCCTGCCCGTCACCGACATCGACGCCAAGGTGGTCCGCCTCGTCGACGCCATGTTCGACACGCTGCACGAGAGCCAGAACGGCATCGCCCTCGCCGCACCGCAGATCGGGGTGCAGAAGCAGGTGTTCGTGTGGGAGGTCGACGAGGAGCGGATGGTGGTCGTCAACCCCGAGATCGTCGAGTCGAGCGGTGAGTGGGTCTACGACGAGGGGTGCTTGTCGATCCCCGAACTGTACGTCGAGATCCTGCGGCCCAAGCAGGTGCTCATGCGCGGCATCGACCTCGACGGCAACACCGTGGAGATCGAGGCCGACGAGCTCGAGGCGCGCATCTTCCAGCACGAGCTCGACCACCTCCACGGCGTGTTGATGTTCGACCGGATGACGCCCGAGCAGCGCAAGGAGGCGATGACCGAGTGGCGTCGCATCCAGGAGGCCGGCACGTCTGCGGCGGCGGAATCGCCCCGGCGTCGCCGCCTGCGCCTCTCGTGAAGCTCGCCTACCTCGGCACGCCGGAGATGGCGGTGCCACCGCTCGACGCGCTCGTCGCGGCCGGACACGACCTCCGCGTCGTCGTCACCCGGGCCGACGCGCGCCGCGGTCGGGGCGGGCGCACGGCACCGAGCCCGGTGAAGGCCGCCGCCGAGCATCACGGCATCGCCGTCACCCACGACGTCGACGACCTCGTACCCCTCGCCGAGCGCGGCGAGGTCGAGCTCGGCGTCGTCGTCGCGTACGGGCGGATCATCCGCCCGCACGTGCTCGCCGCGCTCCCGATGGTCAACCTCCACTTCTCGCTGCTGCCGCGCTGGCGCGGCGCCGCGCCGGTCGAACGGGCGATCCTCGCCGGCGACGAGGTCACGGGCGTCTGCCTGATGGAGGTGGAGGAGGGTCTCGACACCGGCGGCGTCTACGGCCGGGTCGACGTACCGATCGGCCGGACCGACGCGGACGGCCTGCGGGCGATGCTCGTCGACGTCGGCGTCGATCTGCTCGTCGACCGGCTCGCGAACGGTCGCGCCGGCCTCGGCGAACCCGTACCCCAGCGCGGTGCCGTCACGCACGCCGCCAAGGTCACCGCCGACGAGCTGCGGATCGACTGGGCCCGACCGGCCGTCGAGATCGAGCGTCTCGTCCGACTGGGCGAGGCGTGGACGACGTTCCGCGGTCGCCGGCTGAAGGTGCTCGCGGCCGAGATCCTCGATGGTCGGCTCGTGCCGACGGTGGTGCGCCCGGAGGGGAAGCCGGCGATGGATTACGAGGCCTGGCGCAACGGTGCTCGTCCGGCACCGGGCGAGTGGTTCGAGTGAGCCCCGGATCGCCTCCCGGTCGGCTCGCCCGTCGGGTCGCGCTCGACGCGCTCCGCCGGATCGAGTCCCAGGGGGCGTACGCCAACATCGTCGTGCCGGCCGCTCTCGCCGGCAACACCGAGGACCGTTCGGATGGCCCGGGTTCGGACGAGCCCGGCCTGTCGGCCGCCGATCGACGGTTCGTCACCGACCTGGTCTACGGCACGACCCGGATGCGACGCTCGTGCGACGCCCAGATCGACCGCTTCGTGCTGCAGCCGCCCGACGACGCGACGCGTACGTTGCTGCGCCTCGGCACGTACCAACTCGTGCACGCCGGCGTCGCCCCGCACGCCGCGGTCGGCGAGACCGTCGCCCTGGCCCCGAAGCGGGTGCGCGGCTTCGTGAACGCGGTGCTCCGCAAGGTGGCCGCGGCCGAGCCGGTGTGGCCGTCGGAGGCCGCCCGGCTGAGCTACCCCGACTGGATCGTCGAGCGCCTCACCGACGAGCTCGGTCCGGACGATGCCGTTGCCGCCCTGGAGCGGATGAACCAACCTCCCCCCGTCACCGAGCGGGCGGACGGGTACGTGCAGGACCTGTCGTCGCAGTGGGTCGCCGCGGCGGTCGAAGCGGCGGTCGGGGAGACGGTGCTCGACGTCTGCTCGGCACCGGGCGGCAAGGCGACCGCCATGGCGTCCGCGCCGGACGACGAAGGTGCCAGGGTGGTCGCGGTCGACCTCCGGCCCGCACGCGTCGGGCTGGTCGTCGCCAACGCCAAGCGGCTCGGGCTGGCGGTCGCCGCCGTCGTGGCGGACGGTCGGCATCCGCCCTTCCGGCCGGGCTCGTTCGACGCCGTCCTCGTCGACGCTCCGTGCAGCGGGCTCGGCGCGCTGCGGCGGCGTGCCGACGCGCGCTGGCGGATCACCGCCGACGACGTCCGCGACCTGGTCGTCGTGCAACGCGGCCTGCTCGCCGCCGCCGCCGATCTCGTCCGCCCGGGCGGCCGGCTCGTCTACAGCGTGTGCACCCTGACCGCGGCCGAGTCGATCGACCATGCCACACCCGAGGGGTTCACGGTCGATGAACGCCCACCGCCCGCGGGGGAGTGGCAACCGTACGGGCCGGGCTGGCGGGTCCTGCCCCACGACGCCGACACCGACGGCATGGTGCTGCTCCGGTACCGTCGTCGGCCATGAGCGACGACGACGGCATGGTGCTGCTCCGGTACCGTCGTCGGCCATGAGCGACGACGACGGCGACGGCGACCTCCCGGGTCGGGGACTGCGGGCGAAGGTGCTGACCGTCAGCGACGGCGTCGTCCACGGCGCCCGCGAGGACCGCAGCGGGGTCGCCCTGGTGGAGCAGCTGTCGGCGGCCGGGTTCGACGTCGCGGAGCACCGGGTGACCGCGGATGGCGCCGACCTCGTCGCCGGCGCGCTGACGGAGATGTGCGACGGCTTCGACGGGCTCGTCGTGACGACGGGTGGCACCGGCTTCGCGCCGCGCGACCAGACCCCCGAGGGCACCCGCGCCGTGATCGAGCGCGAGGCCCCCGGCCTCGCCGAGGCGATGCGCCTCGTCAACCCGCTCGGCCGCCTCTCGCGCGGCGTGGTCGGGATCCGGGGCGGCACGATCATCTGCAACGCTCCCGGCTCGCCGAAGGGTTGCGTCGAACAGCTCGACGCGATCCTCGACGTGCTCCCACACGCGCTGCGTCTGCTCGCCGACGAACCCACTGCGCACTGACCCGAACCCCTCGGTAGCCTCGCCACGGTGTTACGCATCGTGTTGCCGAAGGGATCGCTCGAACGGGCGACGATGGAGTTGTTCGAGGCGGCCGACCTGAACGTCGTGAGATCGTCGTCGGTCGACTACAAGGCGACCATCGACGACCCGCGGGTCACCGAGGTCCGGATCCTGCGCCCCCAGGAGATCCCGGTGTACGTGGCCGAGGGACTGTTCGACATCGGCATCACCGGTCGCGACTGGGTGGAGGAGACCGCGAGCGACGTCGTCAGTCTCGGCGAGATGCGGTACTCGAAGGCGACCAGCAACCCGGTCAGGATCGTCGTCGCCGTCGGCGGTGACTCCGGGTACGAGAAGGTCGAGGACCTGCCCGCCGGCGTGCGGGTCCAGTCCGAGTACCCGGCGCTCACCAAGCGCTACTTCGAGTCGAAGGGGATCGACGCCGACGTGCGCCTCTCGTACGGGGCGAGCGAGGCCAAGATCCCCGACATCGCGGACTGCGTGGTCGACATCACCGAGACAGGACGCGCCCTGCGCGCCGCCGGGCTGAAGGTGATCGACACGATCCTGACGAGCTGGACCGAGGTCGTCGCCAACCCCGCCAGTCACGCCGACCCGGACAAGCGCCACGCGATGGACCAGCTGATGACGTTGCTCAACGGCGCGCTGGAGGCGCGCGGCAAGGTGCTGCTGAAGCTCAACGTGGCGCCGGAGCACCAACAGGCCGTGCTCGAGGTGCTCCCGTCGGCGAAGTCGCCCACGGTCTCGCAGCTCGCCAACGGCGGGTTCGCGGTCGAGAGCGTCGTCGAGAAGTCCCAGATCAACCGCATCATCCCGGCGCTCCGCGATGCCGGCGCGACCGATCTGCTCGAGATCCCGATCAGCAAGATCGTCCACTGAGCAACCGGTGAGGACGGTCGTGGTCGAGGGGCGCGTCACCGGGTTCGACGGCGAGCGCGGGCTCGGCGAGGTGACGACGGCCGACGGCACGACCTACCCGTTCCACTGCGTCGAGATCGCCGACGGGACGCGCGACATCGACGTCGGCACCGAGGTGGCGTTCGAGCTGATGGCGAAGCTCGGCCGCGACGAGGCGCGGTCGATCCGGCCGCGGTGACGGGACGGACATGGCCGATCCGGAGCTCACGCGCCGGATCGTCGACGTCGTGATCGCGCTCGGCCCCGGAGAGGTGACCACCTACGGTGACATCGCCGCCGACGCCGGTGCACCGCGCCACGCCCGACTGGTCGGTCGTGTGCTGGCCGATGCCGGCGACGACCCCGAGCTCCCCGAGTTGCCGTGGTGGCGGGTCGTGAACGTGCAAGGTCGGCTCGTCCCGGGCCACGAGCGTGAGCAACGGGCGCTGCTGCTCGCGGAAGGCGTCCGGGTGCGCGGCGGCCGGGTCGTGGCCGCACCGGTCGGGCGGTTCGCCGTCCGGCGGGCTCGTCAGGCGGGTGATCCGTCGCCGGACGGTTCGTCACCGGATGGTTCGTCACCGGATGGTTCGTCACCGGGCACCGACTGACCGGTCGCGCCCTTCACCTGCACGAACGCCATGCGGATGTTGACCAGGGCGTCGCGCAGGGTCGGCGCGTCGTCGCCGAGACGGTCGCCGAGCCCGTCGACGAGGGCCGCCACGGCGTCGATCGCGAGCGCCGCCGACACGAGATCGGGCGGGTCGGCCGACAAGTGGATGGCGGCGAGCTCGTAGAGGCCCATCACGTGGTTCGTCACGACGACCTCGGCCGGTACCTCGAGCAGCCGTTCGCGCGCCTCGCGCAGCGCCTGCTCGGCCTCGTGGAGGCCCGTCTCGTCGAACGTTTCGGCGCCGGTGTCGGTGCCGGTGTCGTCGCCGGTGTCGCGGACCGGTCCGCCGGAGGTTTCGTCGCTCACGTGCGCTACCCTACCGACGACAACCGAGGCGAAGTGGGGGTGACCCCCACCCGGCCACCGTTCTCCACGGAGTTCGTCTCCACGGGGGTGCGAGGTGCGTCCGGGTCGATGCATCTGATCACCGTCCCGCCGGTTCCCCGGCGGTCCGTCGGTGTCGGCTCCGCATGGCACTTCGCGTCGAGCCGACAAACCGAACCGACCGACGAAGGGGCAGCCCCATTGCGCAGGAGTGATCAGTCATAGCACCGCCGAAGAGCGACCAGCACCGTGTCAACGACCGCATCCGGGCCCGTGAGGTCCGCCTGATCGGTCCCGACGGGAACCAGCTCGGTATCAAGCCCGTCCCGGACGCGTTGCGCATGGCCCGTGGCCTCGACCTCGACCTCGTCGAGGTGGCACCGATGGCGAACCCGCCCGTGTGTCGCATCATGGACTACGGCAAGTTCCGGTACGAAGAGGCCCAGAAGGCCAAGGAAGCCCGGAAGAAGTCCACCAACGTCACGGTGAAAGAGGTCAAGTTCCGGCCGAAGATCGGCAAGGGCGACTTCGACACCAAGGTCCGGCACCTCATCGAGTTCATCGAGGAGGGCCACAAGGTCAAGGTCACGCTGCAGTTCCGAGGGCGCGAGATGGCCCACCCCGAGCTCGGTGCCAAGATCCTCGATCAGGTGATCGAGACCGTCGGGCCGATGGCGAAGGTCGAGAACCAGGCCCGGCTGGAGGGTCGCAGCATGTCGATGGTGCTGGCCCCCGACAAGAAGGCCCAGGAAGCGATGAAGAAGGCGGCCGAGGAGGCCGAGGTCCAGGCGCAGGCCGACGCCGAGGCGGACGCCGCCGCGGCGCAGGCCGAGGCCGACGCCGACGCCGACGAGTGAGGACGAGGAGGTCCCCGAGATGCCGAAGATGAAGACCAGCAAGACCGCGGCGAAGCGGTTCAAGAAGACCGGTTCGGGTCGCCTGCGTCGCCAGCAGGCGATGCGTCAGCACCTGTTCGAGAAGAAGTCGTCGCGCCGGACGCGGCGTCTCGCCGGCGATCGTGACGTCGACCCCGGCGACGAGAAGAACATCAAGCGCCTGCTCGCCGAGCGCTGACCCCCGACCCCCCTCACACAGGAGATACTCACATGGCACGCGTCAAGCGCGGTGTGACGGCGAAGAAGCGTCACAAGAAGGTCCTCAAGCAGGCCAAGGGCTACTACGGCAACAAGAGCCGCTCGTTCCGGGCCGCCAACGAACAACTCCTCCACAGCGGGCAGTACGCGTTCCGCGACCGTCGGGCCCGCAAGGGCGAGTTCCGGCGGCTGTGGATCCAGCGCATCAACGCCGCCTGTCGCCAGCACGACATGAGCTACAGCCGCTTCATCGCCGGTCTGAACGCGGCGGGCATCGAGGTCGACCGCAAGATCCTGGCCGATCTCGCGGTCACCGACCCGAACGCGTTCGCGGCGCTCGTTGCCCAGGCCAAGGCGGCGCTCTGAACCGACCCGCCGACGAGGGCGAGCTGCTCTCGTTCCAGAACCCGAAGATCCAGCGACTGCGGCGCCTCCTGGGGCGCCGCAGTGCGCGTCACGACGAGGGTGCGTTCGTGGTGGAAGGGCCGGTCCTGATCGCCGAGGTCGCATCCGCCGGGTGGGAGGTCGAGGCCGAGTTCGTCGCGCCGGATGCGGCGCCGGTCACCGACGGCCCGGTGCACCGCCTCGCCGACGGCGTGATGGAGCGGGTCGCCTCGACCGAGACCCCGCAGGGTTCGATCGCCGTGGTGCGGATGCCGGCGTCGGCGGTCGACTTCGGTGTCGCGGCGTTCGTGCTGGTGCTCGACCGCGTGGC
>SKSP01000311.1 GCA_007122945.1 Ilumatobacteraceae bacterium
CGCCCGGAGCACGTGACGATCGTGCTGATCGAGCGCGTAGACCGTGCCGGGCGAGATCTCGTGCTCGTCGCCCGCATCGACGTCGAGCAACGTGCCCTCGCCCTCGATGCAGTACACCGCCTCGAGGTGGTTGCGATACCACATCGGCGTCTCGGTGCCGGCCTCGATGATCGTGTCGTGCAACGAGAACCCCATCCGGTCGCGGGCGAGCAGGAGCCGCCGCGACGACCACGTGTCGGCGCGAACGTCGAGATCGGTGCCCTCGGTGTCGGCGAGCGTGCGGACGATCATCGCGCCACCTCCTCGGCCTCCTCGGCCGCGACGAGGTCGTCACCCAGGCGGTCGAGCACCGCCTCGACCGACTCGGAGAGGATGCCGAAGCCGCGATCGAGCTCGGCGTCGGACACGACGAGCGGTGGGAGCAACTTGAGCACCTCGTCGTTCGGACCGGCCGTCTCGACGATCAGCCCCCGCTCGAACGCCGCCGCGGCGATCGCCGCGGCCGCCTCGGGGACGCGCGCCTCGATCCCGCGAATCATCCCGCGGCCGCGCGCCTCGGCGAACAGCCCGTCGTGCTCGGTGGCGAGGTCGCCCAGGTACGCGTCGATCCGATCGCCCTTGCGGACGACGTCGTCGCTCAGCTCGTCGTCGCTCCAGAACCGCTCCAACGCGGCCGTGGCGGTGACGAAGGCGGCGTTGTTCCCGCGGAACGTGCCGTTGTGCTCGCCGGGCTCCCACACGTCGAGGTGCGGCTTCAGCAAGGTGACGGCCATCGGCAGACCCGACCCCGACAACGACTTCGACAGACAGACGATGTCGGGGTCGATCCCGGCCCGCTCGAACGAGAAGAAGGGACCGGTGCGGCCGCAGCCGACCTGGATGTCGTCGATGATCATCACGATGTCGTGGCGTCGGCACACGTCGGCCAACCGCCGGACCCAGTCGTCGGACGCGGGGTTGATGCCGCCCTCGGCCTGGGTCGTCTCGAGGATCACGGCGGCGGGGAGGTCGATGCCGCTGGCGTCGCCGACGAGGAACGCCTCGAGGAACTCGATCGTGTCGTGGTCGTCGCCGAGGAAGCCCTCGAACGGCATCGAGTCGACGTTGCCGAGCGGCACCCCGGCGCCACGGCGCTTCATGCTGTTGCCCGTGACGGCGAGCGAGCCGAGGGTCATCCCGTGGAACGCGTTGGTGAAGCCGATCACCCGGTCGCGACCGGTGACCTTGCGGGCCAGCTTGAGCGCCGCCTCGACCGCGTTGGTGCCGGTCGGCCCGGGGAACTGGACCTTGTACTCGAGGCCCCGAGGGGTGAGCACCCGCGCGTCGAGCCGTTCCAGGAACTCGATCTTCGGACCCGTGGCCATGTCGAGGCCGTGGACGATCCCGCCCCGACGGAGGTGCTCGACCAGCGGTTCGATCAGGTCGGGGTGGTTGTGTCCGTAGTTGAGCGCACCGGCACCGGCGAAGAAGTCGAGGTACTGCCGGCCGTCGTCGTCCACCAGCGTGCACCCGCGGGCGCTCGTGAACACGGTGGGCCAGTCGCGGCAGTAGCTGCGGACGGCGGATTCGAATCGTTCGATGGTCTGCACGGTGTTGTTCAGTCCTGTCGTGGTCTCGGTGGGGCGGGTGGGTCAGGTGGTCGTGCGCCGACGTGCACGCGGAATCGGATCTCCGCCTCGTGCCCCTCGGGGAACAGCTCCTCGGCGAACGCGAGGCGTTCCTCGATCCGTTCGGGATCGTGCCGACCGAGCCCCCGGAACAAGGTCGCCGACGCGGTGTTCGACGGGTTCACCGTCGCTTCCACATACGGTGTGGCGGCGCGTGCGACCAGATGGTCGATCATCGCCGTGGCGAGGCCGTGGCCTCGCCAGAGGTCGGCGACGGCCACCTGCCACACGAACAAGGTGTCGGCGGCGCGCGGTGGCCGGAAGCCCAGCACGAAGCCTGCGAGCGCGTCGCCCTCGCGGCGCGCGTCGCCATCGACGGCCTCGACGACCTCGACGACGAGGCTGGTGTCCGCGAAGTACTCGCTCCACATCGCGTAGGCGTAGTGCGAGTTCACGTCGAGCCCGGTGGCTCGTGCGAGCTCCCACAGGCAGGGGGTGTCGGGGGGTTCCGGCATCCGGAACCCGAACGTCCGATCCGGTGATCGGTACGTGCGTTGGTATCGGTCGGTCGACAGCACGACGCCGACCGACCATAGGCAGCTCACCCACCGATTCCAAGTTCCCACCCCCGAACCGTCCGCGCCGATCGACCGAGACCGGCCGTGCTGGTCGGGGCGGTCCCTCCAGACGGAACGATGGGGAGGGCGTGGCGCTACCGTCGACGTCGTGAGTGACACCGGTTGGAACTTCGCGGACGTCTTCGAGACCCTCGCCGACAAGATCCCCGACGCGCTCGCGCAGCGGCAGGGCGACCGGTCGCTGACGTGGGCCGAGTTCGACCGACGGGCCGACGGGGTGGCCGCCCACCTGCTCGGCACGGGGGTGACCGAGCAGGACAAGCTCGCCCAGTACCTCTACAACGCGCCGGAGTACCTCGAGAGCACGTTCGCCGCGTTCAAGGCCGGTCTCGCCACCGTCAACACGAACTATCGCTACACCGCCGACGAGCTCGTCTACCTGTGGGACAACGGCGACGTCGTGGCGGTCGTGTTCCACGGCACGTTCGTGGAGCAGATCGAGCAGGTCCGCGACCGGGTGCCGCGCATCCACACGTGGCTGTGGGTCGACGACGGCAGTGGACCCTGTCCCGACTGGGCGACCCCGTACGAGGACGCCACCGCGAGCGCCGGCCCCGAGCGGACGATCGCACCGTGGGGGCGCAGCGGCGACCACCTGATGCTGCTGTACACGGGTGGCACCACCGGCATGCCCAAGGGCGTGATGTGGCGTCAGGACGACCTGTTCGGCGCACTCGACTCGGCCAACCGGAACCGGCTCCCGCCGGAGCCGGACCTCGACGCCGCCGGTGAGCGCGTCGTGAAGCCCGGGCCGCGCAACCTGCCGGCCGCCCCGCTGATGCACGGCACCGGGTTGTTCAACGCGCTGAGCAACCTGATCGTCGGTGGCAGCGTCATCACGATGGAGGGCCGCCGGTTCGACCCCGTCGAGCTGCTCGACACGATCGGGATCCAGCAGGTCAACTCGATGTCGATCGTCGGCGACGCGTTCGCCAAGCCGATCCTGCGCGCCCTCGACGCGGAACCCGATCGCTGGGACATCTCGTCGCTCCGGGTGATCGTGTCGTCGGGGGTGATGTGGTCGGCCGAGACCAAGGCCGGGCTCCTGCGCCACAACCCGCGCCTCATCATGGTCGACGCGCTCGGCTCCAGCGAGGCGATCGGGATGGCGACCAACACCACCACCGCGGAGTCGGTCGCTGCGTCGGACGCCGGTCCGAGCGGCGGTGCGGGTGGCGGTGCGGGCGGGCACACGGCGAAGTTCGTGCTCGGCCCGAACACCCGGGTCGTGACCGAGGACGGCCGCGACGTCGAGCCCGGCTCGGGCGAGCTCGGCCGGGTGGCGCTGCGGGGCTACACGCCGATCGGCTACTACAAGGACGAGGAGAAGTCGGCCGCGACGTTCCAGGTGATCGACGGGGTGCGCTACTCGATCCCCGGCGACTGGGCCGAGGTGGAGGCGGACGGCACCGTCAAGCTGCTCGGACGCGGCAGCCAGTGCATCAACACCGGCGGGGAGAAGGTGTACCCCGAGGAGGTCGAAGAGGTGCTCAAGCTGCACCCGACCGTCGCCGACGCCGCGGTGGTCGGCGTGCCCGACGAGCGGTTCGGTCAAGCCGTCACGGCTCTCGTCGAACCGCACCCCGACGCCACCGTCGACGAGGCCGATCTGATCGCCCACGTCCGCACGAAGCTCGCCGCCTACAAGGCGCCCAAGCGCGTCGTGCCGGTCGGCTCGATCGGCCGGGCGGCGAACGGCAAGCTCGACTACAAGCACCTGTCCGCCGCGGCTGCGGCGGCGATCACCGGCGCCGGCACGTCACCGGCCTGAAGCCCCTTACACTCGCGGGCCGTATGGGTCACCGCACCGACGGGCCAGAGGCCGACACGCGGGAGATCGACTGGGCGGACTTCGATGCCGTGCTGTTCGACCTCGACGGCGTCCTCACCCCCACCGCCGAAGTCCACGAACACGCCTGGGCCGAACTGTTCCGCGACTTCGGGTTCACGTCGGAGGACTACCTCCGGTACGTCGACGGCAAGCCGCGATACGACGGCGTGCGCTCGTTCCTCGAGTCCCGCGACGTGCACCTGCCCGAGGGATCCCCCGACGACCCGCCCGGGGAGGGCAGCATCTGCGCAATGGGCAACCGCAAGAACGATCTCTTCAACGAGATCATCGAGCGCGACGGGATCGAGGCGTACCCCGGGTCGGTGGCCCTGCTCGACCTGCTCGACGGGCTGGGCGTCCGTCAGGCGGTCGTGTCCAGCTCGAAGAACGCGCCGACGGTGCTCGCGGCAGCCGGCCTCGCCCACCGGTTCGAACACGTCGTGGACGGCAGCACCGCCGTCGCAGAAGCGCTCCCCGGCAAGCCGGCGCCCGACATGTTCCTGCACGCCGCCGAGCTGCTCGGCGCGAGCCCGCAGCGATCGGTCGTGGTGGAGGACGCGGAGTCCGGCGTTACGGCCGGCGCGGCGGGCGGCTTCGCGCTCGTGCTCGGCGTCGCCCGGGGCGACAACGCGGCGACGCTCGCCGAGCGGGGCGCCCACGTGGTCGTCGCCGACCTCGCCGAGACCTTGCCGCGACCGGGGAGCAGGGGCACCCCGTGACACCGGGGACCTCGCCGCGTCGAGCGATCCCCGACGGGATGCCCACCCATCGGTTCCCCGTCGACCCGTGGCGGCTCGTCGAGGTCGAGTACGGCGACGACGATCTCGGCACCACCGAGACGCTGTTCGCCATCGGCAACGGCTACCTCGGGATGCGCGCCAACGCGTCCGAGGGGCGTGAGGCCCACAGCCACGGCACCTTCCTCAACGGCTTCCACGAGACCTGGGACATCCACCACGCCGAGGATGCGTTCGCGTTCGCCAAGACCGGCCAGACGATCGTCAACGTGCCCGACGCGAAGCTGATGAAGCTGTACGTCGACGACGAGCCGTTGCTGATCGCCACGGCCGACCTCGAGGACTACGAGCGCGTGCTCGACTTCGCCGACGGCGTGTCGTGGCGCGACCTGATCTGGCGGACCCCCGCCGGCAAGCGGATCCGTGTCAGGTCCGAGCGGCTCGTCAGCTTCCAGCACCGCCACCTCGCGCTCATGTCGTTCGAGATCACGCTGCTCGACGAGGCCGCGCCGGTGGTCGTGTCGTCCCAGCTGCTCAACCGCCAGGACGGTGAGGACGAGTACCATGTGCGGTCCGCCGCGCTGGGCGAAGGCCTCGACCCCCGCAAGGCCCGCAAGTTCGAGCACCGCGTGCTCGTCCCCCGTCTGCAACGCCACGAGCGCGACGTCGGCGACGGGGGTGAGGTCGTGCTCGGGTACCGCTGCGCGAACAGCGGGATGACCCTCGCGTGCAGCTACGTGCACCGCGTCGAGACGCGGTGCGACCACACGGTCGAGACATCGATCAGCCCGGACCTCGCGAAGACGGTGTTCACGATCGACGGTCAGCCCGGCGAGACCATCCGCATCCTCAAGTACGTCTCGTACCACTCGTCCAGCGGGGTGCCGCCCGAGGAGCTCGCCGACCGTTGCCACCGGACGCTCACTCGCGCCACGCGGGAGGGCCACGAATCGATCCGCCGGTCCCAGCGCGAGTTCCTCGACGACTACTGGGCCCGCACCGACGTCGAGATCGAGGGTGATCCCGCCGCCCAACAGGCGATCCGCTGGAACCTGTTCCAGCTCGCCCAGGCGTCCGCGCGCACCCAGGAGCAGGGCATCGCCGCCAAGGCGGTCACCGCCGGCGGCTACGACGGTCACTACTTCTGGGACACCGAGGTGTACGTCGTCCCGTTCCTCGCCCACACCAACCCCGACGTCGCCCGCAAGCTGTTGCGGTTCCGGTGGCACATGCTCGACGCCGCCCGCCAGCGCGCCCGCGAGCTGAGCCAGCGCGGTGCGTTGTACCCGTGGCGCACGATCAACGGCGAGGAGGCGTCCGCGTACTACGCCGCGGGCACCGCCCAGTACCACATCAACGCCGCGATCGTGTACGCGCTCGAGCGGTACCTCAGCGCCAGCGGCGACATGGACTTCCTCGCCCGCGAGGGCGCCGAGATCCTCGTCGAGACCGCCCGGATGTGGGCCGACCTCGGCTTCTACGCGCTGAACGGCGACGAGACGTTCCACATCCACGGTGTGACCGGCCCCGACGAGTACACGACCGTCGTCAACGACAACCTGTACACGAACGTCATGGCGCGCTTCAACCTGCGCTACGCCGCGCTGGCGGTGGAGTTGCTGGAGGAATGGAACCCCGAGGCCTACGCGTCGCTGTGCCGCCGGACGGACCTGGAACGCGACGAGATCGCGGAGTGGCACCGTGCCGCGGACGCCATGTACCTGCCGTACGACGAGCAGCTCGGGATCAACCCGCAGGACGCCAACTTCCTCGAGCGCGAGCGCTGGGACTTCGAGGGGACGCCGCCCGAGAAGTACCCCCTCTTGTTGAACTTCCATCCGCTCGTCATCTACCGCCACCAGGTGCTCAAGCAGGCCGACGTCGTGCTCGCGATGTACCTGCGCGGCGACCACTTCCCGCTCGACCAGAAGCGCCGCAACTTCGAGTACTACGACCCGATCACGACCGGCGACTCGTCGTTGTCGGCGTGCGTCCAGGCGATCATGGCGGCCGAGGTCGGCCACGACGACCTCGCCTTCGAATACTTCCGCGAGGCGGTCTACCTCGACCTGTGCGACACCCACGGCAACACCTCCGACGGGGTCCACGTCGCCTCGACGGGTGGGGTGTGGGCCGTGCTCGTCCACGGCTTCGCCGGCATGCACGACGACGGCGACCGGCTGGCGTTCTCGCCCCGCCTCCCGAGCGCCTGGGAACGCCTCGCCTTCCGCGTGACGCGCCACGGCGCCGTGGCCCGGGTGGAGGTCGATCGCGCCGGGTGCACCGTCACCACCGAGTCCGGTTACGGCGTCCCCGTGCTCCACGACGGCGAGATCGTGGTGCTC
>SKSP01000372.1 GCA_007122945.1 Ilumatobacteraceae bacterium
GACGGCACCGCCGGACAGGTGCTGGGTGTCCACATGGTGGGCCCGTGGGTGACCGAGCAGCTCTCCGGCGGCTACCTCGCCGTGAACTGGGAAGCCACCGTCGACGAGGTCGCGGAGTTCATCCAACCCCACCCCAGCCTCACCGAGTTGTTCGGCGAGACGATGTTGTCCCTCACCGGCCGGAACTTCAACGGCTGACCCGCCCGCGGCACACCGAAAGGCACTCGAAACCCATGGCCGACGTCACCCTCCCCCAACTCGGTGAGACCGTCACCGAGGGCACCATCACGCAGTGGTTCAAGAAGGTCGGCGACACGGTCGCCGCCGACGAGCCGTTGTTCGAGGTGTCCACCGACAAGGTCGACACCGAGGTGCCCTCTCCCGTGGCCGGCACGGTCCTCGAGATCCGGGCGGAAGAGGGCGACACCGTCGAGGTCGGCGCGGTGATCGCCGTGGTCGGCGACGCCGACGACGCTCCGGCCGACGATGCAGGCGGTGATGCGGCGGCCGCCGACGACACCGCCGAGGAGCCGGAGCCCGACGCCGAGCCGGAACCCGAGCCCGAGCCGGAACCCACACCGGAGCCGGAGCCGGAGCCCGAGCCGGAGCGCGAGCCCGAGCCGGCGTCGGCCGAGGCGGCGCCGACCACCTCGGGCGACAACCGTCTGCTCTCCCCGGTGGTCCGTCGCCTGGTGAACGAGCACGGACTCGACCCGGCGGAGATCACCGGGACGGGCCCGGGCGGACGCATCACCCGCGACGACGTGCTCGACCACATCGACGCCACCGGGGCCGAACAGGCCGACACGCCGACGGCCCCGGCGGACAAGGCGGCGGAGGAGAAGGCGCCGGCGGACAAGGCGCCGGCGGACAAGGCGGCGGCGGACAAGGCGCCGGAGGAGAAGGCGCCGGAGGAGAAGGCGCCGGCGGAGAAGGCGCCGGCGGACGCTCGCCCGGCAACGAAGGCGCCCGCGCCGACACCCGGGGAGCGCGACTCACAGGTGCGCCTCAGCAAGATCCGCAAGCTCACCGGCGACCACATGGTGATGAGCAAGGCGACGAGCCCGCACGCGTTCAGCGTCGTCGAGGTGGACTACGCCAAGGTCGACGTCACCCGCGGCGAGGTGAAGGCCGACTGGAAGGCGTCGGAGGGGTACGGCCTGACCTACCTGCCGTTCATCTCGCGGGCGATCATCGACGGCCTGGCCGAGTTCCCGCACCTCAACGCGAGCGTGGGTGACGACGAGCTCATCGTGCACGGCTACGTCGATCTCGGGATCGCCGTCGACCTCGACTACGAGGGGCTGCTCGCGCCGGTCGTGCGCAACGCCGAGACCAAGCGGCTGCGGGCCCTCGCCCGTGAGATCCACGACCTCGCCGACCGGGCGCGGACGCGCAAGCTCGCGCCCGACGAGATCCAGGGCGGCACGTTCACCATCTCGAACAACGGCTCGGCCGGTTCGGTGCTGACGATGCCGATCATCAACCAGCCCCAGGTCGCGATCATCTCGACCGACGCCATCGTCCGCAAGCCGGTGGTCGTCCCGACCGACGGTGGCGGCGAGGCGATCGCCATCCACCCCGTCGGTCACCTCGCGATGAGCTGGGACCATCGGGCGTTCGACGGCGCGTACGCGGCGAACTTCCTGAAGCTGGTGAAGGAGATCCTCGAGACACGCGACTGGAGCGTCGAGCTCTGACCGGCTCGTCGGTCGACATGGCCGTTCCGTCGGACGTCGCGCTCCCGGCACCGTTGCGTGTCCGCTGGCTCGGTCGGGTGCCGTACCGCGAGGCGTTCGCGCTCCAGACCGCGTTGTTCGAGCACGGCACCGAACAGCACCTGCTCCTGCTCGAGCACCCGCACGTCTTCACGCACGGCCGCCGGGCCGACCTCGAGCACAACCTGCGGTGCGTGCCCGAGGCGGTCGGCGCCGATCTCGTGCCGGTCGACCGCGGTGGCGACATCACCTACCACGGCCCGGGCCAGCTCGTCGGCTACCCGATCGTGAACGTCGGACACCGGTTCGGCGCGGCCGACCACGTCCACGGCATCGAGCAGCTGCTGATCGATGCGCTCGCCGACCTCGGGCTGCCCGGCGCCGGCCGGCTGCGCGAGTACCCGGGCGTGTGGCTCGACACCGACACGCCGCTGCCGCGCAAGATCGCCGCGGTCGGGGTCCGCCTGGCCGGTGGCCGCACCATGCACGGCTTCGCGCTCAACGTGCACACCGACATGACGTACCTGCGCGAGCACATCGTGCCGTGCGGGATCGGCGACCTGCCCGTGACGTCGCTCGCCGAGGAAGGCCTCGACATCACGCTGCGCGACGTCGCCGATGCCGTCGCCCGCCGTGCGGCGCGACGGTGGAGCTCGCCGACGCTCGCGGCCGACGGCGACGCGCCGGTCGACCGTCAGGACGTCGCCTGGCGACACCGCCCGGACGACCTCACCCCGTTCTCGCGCGGCGAGGGCCCGGGCGAGCCCGTCCGCCTCGTGTCGCGGATGGCCGCCGCCGGCGTGACCGAGGGCCTGTCGATCGAGCAGCGCAAGCCCGAGTGGCTGCGGCCCAAGGTCCGACACGGGTCCGAGGTGCTCGCGTTGAAGCGCACGATCCGCGACCTCGAGCTGGTCACCGTGTGCGAGGACGCCGGCTGCCCGAACCTCTCGGAGTGCTGGTCCGACGGCACCGCCACGTTCATGGTGCTGGGCGAGCGATGCACGCGTGCCTGCGGCTTCTGCCTCGTCGACACCCGCCGACCCGAGACGCCGGCCGCCGACGAGCCGGCACGCGTCGCCGAGGCGATCGACCGGATGGGCCTCGACCACGCCGTGCTGACGATGGTCGCCCGCGACGACCTCGCCGACGGCGGCATGGCCCACGTCGCCGCCTGTGTCCGGGCGATCCGCGAGCGCCGTCCCGGCACCCGGGTCGAGACGCTGATCTCAGACGCCAAGGGCGATGCCACCGCCCTCGACCTGCTGTTCGCCGTCCGCCCCGACGTGCTCAACCACAACATCGAGACCGTGGCCCGGCTCCAGCGGGCGGTGCGGCCGTCGGCCGGCTACGCCCGCAGTCTGTCGGTCCTCGCCCGGGCGACGGCGGCCGGGCTCGTCACCAAGTCGAGCCTGATGGTCGGCCTCGGCGAGACCGACGACGAGGTGCTCGGCTGTCTCGCCGACCTCGCCGGGATCGGCACCGACATCGTCACGATCGGCCAGTACCTGCGGCCGACCTCCAACCACGCCCCCGTCGCCCGGTGGGTCGAGCCCGACGAGTTCGACCGTTGGAAGCGGATCGGCGAGCGACTCGGCATCGGCCACGTCGAGGCCAGCCCACTGACCCGGTCGAGCTACCACGCCAAGCAGGCCGCCGAGACGGTGACCCCGGTCGCCGGCCCCGCCCCCACCCACCCCCGCTGAGCGCTTTCTTCAGCAGATCCGTGAGCGGGTCACGGATCTGCTGAACGAAGCGCCCGTCGCGGCGCCCAGCCCGCTGCGGTGAGCCGGTCGGTGAAGGTGCGTGCGACGTACGCCTCGGCGCCGGTGACGTGGTGCCACGTGTACTCGTACACCGTTCGCCCGAGCTCCTGCAGCTCGTTGCGCCGCTGAGCGTCGCGGGCCCGCTCGCTCGGGGAGGAGTGGCCGTGCTGTCCGGAGACCTCGACGACGAGGTCGTACGGCTCGAACAGGAAGTCGACCCGGGCGACCGTCCGCGTCCCGGCCCGGTGCACCACCTGGGTGCGTGGCCGTGGCAGCTCCGCCCGGCGCACGAGCCGGAGGAATCGTCGTTCCAGCTCGGTGTGACCGCCGCTGTCGACGAGGAGGGTGTCGAGGCGGCGAGATCCCCAGCGCCCCGGTCCCCGGAGCGCGTCGAGTCGCTCGATGATCACACTCGGCGACGACAACCCACGGCGGACGGCGGTGTCGATCGCCCCGGTGAGCTCGTGGTCGGGGACACGGAGCCGGGCGAGGTCGATGATCGTCCTGGTCGCCGACGTGACCCGGAAGCCGTTCAGGTTGATCGCGTCGGTGCGGCCGAGGTACGCGGTCGTGTGGACCCGGAACGGACTGCGGACCCCCCGGGCGAGGTGCGGGACGGTGAACTCGACGGCGTCGGGATCGGCACGACCCAGCCCTCGCGCACCATGCGGCGGCGGGCCCACTCCGACGGCGCCAGCGTGCGCAGCTGTTCGAGGTGGACGACGCCGTGTTGGGCGGCGGCGATGGCGGCGAGCTGTTCGGCATGTGGTTCCACACCCCCGTGTGCACGGCGCGAACCCCGGACGGGAAGGACGTGGCCGTCGGAGGGGACCTGCTGGCAGACTGGGGTGATGAGCGCACCGGCGGTCCCGACGGAGGTGTACCTGGACCGGCTCGGTCGGGTGCGGGCGGCGATGGGGGAGCAGGGCGTCGACGTCGTGCTGCTGTCGGTCGGCCACGACCTGCCGTACCTGACCGGCTACGAGGCGATGCCGCTCGAACGGCTCACGATGCTCGTGGTGCCCCGCGACGGCGACGCCTCGCTGCTGATCCCCGCGCTCGAGGCGCCGCGGGTCGTCGAGCAGCCCGGTGTGTTCGACCTGGTCCCGTGGGGCGAGACCGAGGATCCGACGGCGATCGTGGCGAAGCTGGCGTCGGGCGCCGGCACGATCGCCGTGGGCGACCAGATGTGGTCCCGGTTCCTCGTCGAGCTGCTCCCGCAGCTGCCGGGGGCCGAGTACCGGCGGGCGGTCGACGTGGTCGGTCCGCTGCGACGAGTGAAGGACGCCGCCGAGATCGCCGCGCTCGCCGCCGCCGGGGCCGCCGTCGACCGGATCGCCGCGGAGCTGCAGGCGGGCGTCGTCCCGCTCGTCGGCCGGACCGAGGCCGAGGTCTCCGCCCACCTCTCGCGCCGGATCGTCGAGGAGGGCCACGACAAGGTGAACTTCGCCATCGTCGCCGCCGGGGAGAACGCCGCCAGCCCGCACCACCACGCCGGATCCCGGGTGATCGGGGAGGGCGAGATCGTGCTGTGCGACTTCGGCGGCACGATGGCGGGCTACTGCTCCGACACGACCCGCTGCGTGGTCACCGGCGATGTGCCCGCCGACATCGCCGAGGCGTACGCGGTGCTGCACGCCGCGCAGCAGGCCGCGGTCGCCGCGGCGACGGTCGGCACGCCGTGCGAGGAGGTCGACCGGACGGCCCGCCGGATCATCGCCGACGCCGGCTACGGCGAGTACTTCGTCCACCGGACCGGACACGGCATCGGCCTCGAGGAGCACGAGGACCCCTACATCGTCGAGGGCAACGAGCTCCCGCTCGCCCACGGCCACGCGTTCAGCATCGAGCCGGGCATCTACGTCCCCGGACGCTGGGGCATGCGACTCGAGGACATCGTCGTCGCCACCGACGCCGGGCCGCGTCCGCTGAACGCGAGTGATCACGGTCTCGCTACGGTCTGATGGAGACACCCGACGAACACGAGGGGGCACCCATGGCCGAGCTGATCATCCGCGACGGAACGGTGGTGGACGGATCCGGGCGACCGGGGTTCCGGGCCGACGTGGCGATCGACGAGGGTCGCATCGTCGCGGTGGGTGAGGTCGACGGCTCGGCCCCGACCGAGATCGACGCCGGCGGCCGGGTCGTGGCGCCCGGCTTCGTCGACATCCACACGCACTACGACGCTCAGGCGTTCTGGGACCAGACGTTGAGCCCGTCGCCGCTGCACGGAGTGACCACCGTCGTGGGCGGCAACTGCGGGTTCACGATCGCACCGTTGACCGCGAGCGAGGGCGACCCCGTCGACCCGGGCGACGCCGACTACCTGATGCGCATGCTCGCCCGCGTCGAGGGCATGCCGCTCGAGTCCCTCCAGGCCGGCGTGCCGTGGGACTGGACCTCGACCCGGGAGTACCTCGACCGCCTCGACGGGACGTTGATGCCCAACGCCGGGTTCCTCGTCGGCCACTCCGCCCTCCGGCGCGTCGTGATGCACGACGCCGCCACCGAGCGCGAGGCGACCGAGGCCGAGCTGGCCGAGATGGAGCGGCTGCTGCGGGCCGGTCTGGCGGCGGGCGGGATGGGGTTCTCGTCCACGTGGTCGACGTCGCACAACGACCACACCGGTACGCCGGTGCCGTCTCGACACGCGAGCCGCGACGAGCTCGTCCGGTTGTGCGCCGTCGTCGGCGAGTTCCCCGGCACGACGCTCGAGTTCATCCCGCAGGTCGGCGAGTTCACCCGGGAGACGTTCGAGCTGATGGGCGACATGAGCGCGGTTGCGAACCGGCCGCTCAACTGGAACCTGCTGCAGGTGTACGCCCAGAACTGGGATCTCGTGCAGCACCAGCTCAGGGGCTTCGACATCGCCGCCGAGCGCGGCGGACACGTGCTGGCGCTGACGCTGCCCGACACGTTCCGGTTGCGGATCAACTTCACGAGCGGGTTCATCTTCGACATCCTCGACGGGTGGGACCGCCTGATGGCGCTGCCGGTCGAGGAGAAGCTGCGTCAGCTCCGCGACCCCGAGACCCGTGCCGAGTGGGACCGTCTCGCCCAGTCGACCGAGGGGCCGGTGCGGTCGATCGCCAACTGGAAGAGCTACGTGCTGCTCGAGACGTTCGACCCGACCACGAAGCAGTTCGAAGGTCGCACGATCGGCGACGTGGCCCACGAGCTCGGCAAGACGCCGTGGGACACGATGGTCGACATCGCCATCGCCGACGACCTGCGGACCGTGTTCGCCAACCAGGACCGCGGGCAGGACGAAGCGACCTGGCAGCGCCGGGTCGAGGTGTGGCGCGACCACCGTGCCATCGTCGGCGCCTCCGACGCCGGTGCCCACCTCGACATGATCGACAGCTTCAGCTTCTCCACGACGCTGCTCGCCAAGGCGGTGCGCGAGCACGAGCTGATGCCGATCGAGGAGGCCGTGCACCACCTCACCCAGCGCCCCGCAGAGCTGTACGGACTGCGCGACCGCGGTCGCCTCGCGGTCGGGGCCCACGCCGACGTCGTGGTGTTCGACCCGCAGACCGTCGGTCCGGCACCGGTGCACACGCAGTTCGACCTGCCCGCCGGCGCGGGTCGGGTCTACGGCGGCGCGATCGGGATCGATCACGTGATCGTGAACGGCGAGCGGTGCGTCGAGGGCGA
>SKSP01000333.1 GCA_007122945.1 Ilumatobacteraceae bacterium
CTCGTGGGCGGCGAGCCCGCCGCAGCGGTCGCCCCACTCCGTCAGGCCTGGCGTTGCTGGCACGAGCTCGACGCCCCCTACGACGCGGCGCGGACCCGGGTCCGACTCGCCGAGGCGCTGGCCGCGACCGGCGATGTCGAGTCGGCCGAGCGCGAGCTGGCGGCGGCGCGGCGCGTGTTCGTCGAGTTGGGCGCCGCTGCCGACCTCGGTGCGCTCGACGAGCGATCCGGTGCCGCAGCCGGTGCCGTCGAACCACCCGGGGGTCTGACGGTCCGGGAGCTCGAGGTGCTGGGTCGCGTCTGCGCCGGTCGGACGAACCGTCAGATCGCGACCGACCTGACGATCAGCGAGAAGACCGTGGCGCGGCATCTGTCCAACATCTTCGTGAAGCTGGACGTGACGTCGCGAACCGAGGCCGCGGCGTTCGCGTTCACCCACGGCCTGGTCGACACCCAGGGCCGGTCGTGACGCCGAGCTCGGCACGTTCCGGCTCGCTCGCCCGGTGCACCCGTTCGCAGCGGTGAGCTCGGCGTCACCGTGGATCGGACGGCAGCAGCACGATCTTGCCGACGGCGTCGCCCGCTCGGAGGAGGCGCTGTCCCTCGTGGATCTCGTCGAGCGGGAGCCGGGCGGCGATCACCGGGCGGAGGCTGCCTCGCCGTGCCAGGTCGACGAGACGATCGAACTGGGCGGGGGTGTGCATCGTCGAGCCGATGATGCGGCGCTGCTCGAGGTACAACGCACGGAGATCGATGGTGACCCGCGGTCCGGCGATCGCTCCGGCCACCACGATCCGGCCGCGGCGTCGCAACACGGGGATCCAGTCGCCGAACCCGTCACCACCCACCACATCGACGACCACGTCCACACCATGTGGCGACAGCCCAGCCACCGTTCGGTGCAGATCGGGGCGGGTGCGGTCGACCACCTCGGCGGCGCCCGCGTCGTGGAGGAGTGCCTGCTTGCCCCCCGACGACACGGCGATCACCCGCGCACCCAGTGCAGCGGCGAGCTGCACGGCCGCGATCCCCACGCCCCCCGACGCGCCGGTCACGACGACGGTCTCACCCTCGGCGACCTCGGCCCGGTCCAGCATCCCCATGGCCGTCCCGGCGGCGATCGGCAACGCTGCCAGCTCTTCGTCGTCGAGCGGGGAGTCCGTGACGTCGTGCACCTGGCCCGCCGGCACGACGAGCCGCTCGGCGAACGCACCGTCGCGCTCCGACCCGAGGATCCGCGCCGGCGTGGCATCGGGACCGGGCCCGTCGTACTCGGCCGGGTCGACGAGTACCCGTCGACCCACCAGGCAGGTCTCGACGCCGTCACCGACCGCTCGCACCCGTCCGGCCGCGTCGCCACCCTGGATGAGGGGCACGTCGAGCGGCACCCCGAGCCAGCCCGTCGGATGATCGGGCGCCGGACCGTACGCACCCTCCCTGCTCCAGATGTCGGTGTTGTTGATGGCGGCCGCGGTGACGTCGATGCACACCTCTCCCGGCCCGGGGACGGGGTCGGGCACCTCCCGCACCACGAGCTGGTCGGGGCCACCGTGACCTTCGAGGACGGCTGCGAGCATCAGCCCACGGTAGGGCGTTCCCGGACGGGGCGGAGACGTCCCAGCCGCGGGGCCGTCAGCGGTCGGCGGGGCAGCACACTCCAGCTCCATGCCGTCCGGACCGCGGAAGAACAGCGACCATTCGTCACCGGCGACGTCACCGGCGACCGCGCGATCATCGAGGCGTGGAGAACCGAAGAGCTGTTCAGGGCGTTCGTCGACCGCGTGCTGGCGCCGGCGCTCGACGAGGTCGGACTCCGAACCGACGATCCCGTCGTGAGTCCCGCCTGGTCGATCGCCCGCCCCTGACGTCACCGCGACCAGTCGTGCAGGGCGCCGACGACGACACCGTCCGCCGGGTCGTTGCGAAGCGCTTAATGTCAGCCGCATGTCGCTCGATCTCGCCCGCCAACTCGCTGCCCTCGATGCCACCGGGCAGGCCGAGCTGCTCCGGTCAGGCGAGATCTCCGCCGAGGAGGCGGTCGACGCGGCGGTCGCCGCCTGCGAGGCGCTGAACCCGGAGCTGAACGCCGTCATCCATCCCGCGTACGACGAGGCTCGCGATGCGGCATCGCGTCGCAGCGGACCGCTCGCCGGGGTGCCGATGCTCACGAAGGACCTGATCTGCCGGGAGGCGGGACGCCCGTTCCACGAGGGCAACCGGTTCCTGAAGGAGCTCGGTCACGTCTCCGACTGGGACCAGGTCCTCGCGGAGCGCTTCCGAGCCGTCGGGATGGTGTCGATCGGGCGAAGCAACACGCCGGAGTTCGGGATGCGGCCGGTGTGCGAACCGGAGGCGTACGGGCCGACGCACAACCCTTGGGACATCGGTCGGAGCACGGGCGGGTCCAGTGGGGGATCTGCCGCAGCGGTCGCCGCCGGGATCGTGGCGGTCGCACACGCGAACGACGTGGGCGGCTCGATCCGCAACCCGGCGGCCAACTGCGGGTTGGTCGGGTTGAAGCCGAGCCGGGGTCGCAGTGACATGAGCCCGGACTTCGGCGATCTGAACGGCGGGCTCGCCGAGGAGCTCGTCGTGACCCGTTCGGTGCGCGACACGGCGTTGCTGCTGCGCGAGCTGTGTCGCCCGGCGCCGGGGCAGTGGCAAGGGCAGTGGCCGCTCGCCGACCCCGTGGACGCGGCCGCCGCGGCCGACCCGGGGCGGTTGCGCGTCGGATGGATCACCGCGCACCCCTCGGTCGAGGTCGATCGGCGCATCGTCGACGTGGTCGCCGACGTGACCAGACTGCTCGACGGACTCGGTCACGACGTGTCCGACGACGCTCCCGCGCCCTTGTCGGAGGACATCACCGCGTTCGCGCTGCCGCACTACGCGGCCGGCTTCGCGTGGATCGTCGACCAGCACTGGCCACGCCTCCTGGGCCAGCCCATCCCCGACGACGGCATCGAAGCCGGCACCGCGATGCTCTGCGCCATCGGTCGCGGGATCACCGCCCCCCAGTTGCTGGAGGCGCGGGAGTTGGCACAAGCCTGGACCCGCCGGCTGTCGCAGTGGTGGCTCGACCACGACGTGCTGGTGACGCCCACGTTGCCGATGGTCGCACCGGAGCTCGGAACCCGCGACCCCGTCGATGACGCCGAGTTCCTCGCCTTCCTCGCGGCGTTCAACGTCTCGGGACACCCGGCGATGTCGCTCCCACTCGGGAGCGTCGACGGCGTTCCGGTCGGCGTGCAGCTCGTCGCGGCGCACGGTCGTGAAGATCTGCTCGTGGCCCTCGGTGCTCAGCTCGAGCAGGCCCGCCCGTGGTCGGGCCAGCGGCCCGCCGTCCACGTCGAGAACGCCTGACCCGTACCGGGCTGCGGTCGTGCACTGCCTGCTGCGGGGCAGGCGGCGCGACCGGACGGGTGGTCAGACACTTCCACTCGGGCATCGGCACGTGACGATGGCATCCATCGCAACCATGCCCCGTTCGCGCGCCAGTGCGACGCGATGATGGCCGTCGATCACGAAATGCTCGTGACCCACCTGGACCAACCTGATCGTCGGGAGCTGTCGACAACACATGGCCGTCCGGAGGTCGTCGAGACGCTCCCGCAAGTGGCGGTGGAGTGGCTGGAAGCAACCGTCGAAGTCGCAGCACCGGGCGATCGTGCCGACGATCGTCGACACGGGAACGGTCTCGGCGGTCGTCGTCACCTGGCTGCTGGCTCCCGGTTCGCCGGTCACGGACTCGGCGAGTGCCGAGGAGGTCCGCAGGGCCTCACAGCGTCGTCGTCTCCACATTCGGCCTCACCCGATCATCGGCCTCGTCCATCGTCACTACATATCGACTAACATCGATATGTATACGGGAGCGCTCGTGGAATCGCAACCACTCGGGACGGGGCGAGATCGACGACATGGGTGAACCTCGCCGACCGGCCCCCGATCCACTGACGTCGTTCCCGGTGGTCGAGCGCCGCAATAGTGTCTGGCCATGACCGACCTGAACGGCACGATCGACGCTCGCTTCGAACCCCTGGCTCAGGTGCTGCAGGCCCAACTCGACTCGGGCCACGACCTGGGTGCATCGTTGGCCGTCGCGGTCGACGGACAGGTCGTCACCGATTGCTGGGGTGGGTGGGCCGACGAAGCACGGACCGAGCCGTGGCAGTCCGACACCATCACCAACGTGTGGTCGACCACCAAGACGATGACGGCGCTGTGCGCGCTGATCCTCGTCGATCGTGGGTTGCTCGACCCCGGCGAGAAGGTCGCGACGTACTGGCCCGAGTTCGCGGCCAACGGGAAGGACCACATCGAGGTTCGTCACGTCATGAGCCACACCTCGGGGGTCTCGGCATGGGCCCAACCGGTCACCGTCGACGACATCCTCGACGACGACACGGCCACCGAGATGCTGGCCCGCCAGGAACCGTGGTGGGAGGCCGGCACGGCGTCGGGCTACCACGCGCTCAACCAGGGCCACCTGGTGGGCGAGGTGATCCGTCGCATCGACGGGCGCGGCCTCAAGCAGTTCTTCGCCGAGGAGGTCGCCGGCCCGCTCGGCGCCGACTTCACCATCGGGGCGCCCGAGAGCGAGCGGCGACGGATCAGCGACGTGATCCCACCGCCGCCGCTCCCCCTGCCCGAGGAGATCGATCCGGAGAGTGTCATGTTCAAGACGTTCACCGGTCCGGCGCCCGAGGCATCGATCGCCCACACCGCGGCGTGGCGGGACGCGACGATCGGGGCGGCCAACGGGCACGGGAACGCCCGGTCGGTGGCGACGATCCAGGCCGCCATCTCGAACGGCGGCCGAGCCGGCGACACGCAGCTGCTGTCAGCCGACACCGTCGCCAGGATCTTCGAGCGCCAGTCGAGCGGTGTCGATCTCGTGCTGGGACTGCCGGTCAGCTTCGGTCTCGGCTACGCGCTGGCGGACCCCACCGATGCCTTCGGCGTCACCCGCGGCCAGGTCTGCTACTGGGGCGGGTGGGGCGGTTCGATCGTCATCAACGACCTCGACCACCGGGTCACGATGGCGTACATGATGAACCGGATGCAGGGCGGCCTGGTCGGCAACGACACCAGCGTCGCGCTGTACTCCACGCTGCGTTCGATCCTCGATTGACGCATCGTCGGCGCCGTCGAAGGCCGCGATTGCGTCCAGGGTCGAACCCCGAGTCGGACGTCGTGAACGCGAGACTGTCGTCATGACATTCGGCCAACCGACTGGTCCACCCGCCTCTGCGAGCCGCGTTCGCGAGCTGCTCACGCTGCTCCAGGATGCGGGCCACACCGACTTTCGCGACGCCCGCGGTCCGATGGGATTCACCCAACGCCAGGCCGGGGGAAAGTTCACCAGGGACGAAGCCGACGAGTTCATCGAACGGTTGGAAAGAGCGGCGCACGGTGAGAGCGGGCCTCCTCCGCCAACGCGTGCGACGCGTCCGTCCGCTGCCGAACGCGCCCTGCAGGATGTGTCGTCCGAGCTGCTCGCTGCCGAGCTGCAGCGTCGGGGCTGGGTCGTGTTCGAGCCGTGAGCTGGGCGGCCGTCGGGCACGTCGTCGCACACGACGGCGCGGCCTGGCTCGCTCACCAGCCAGCCCTTCACGCGAGCATCCCGGCGAGCGCGCGGTGGAAGTGCTGGAGCGCCGGTTCGTTGCGCCCGAACGTGACGTGGGTCTGGGCGCCCGTGTCGTAGCCGCGCTGGATCCCGGCGGCGGTGGTGAAGTCCTCGGTGTCGGTGACCTCGACCAGCAGATCGAAGTTGCGCTGCCAATACCGGTCGGAGCGGTCGGAGTCGGCGGGCACGTAGAGCGCCACGTCGAGGTGAGCCTCGCCGGGGTGGCGACCGGGCCGGCTCCGGTAGAGCTGGAAGTGGTCCTGCTGGTGGATGAGCACGGTGTTGGGCACGAGGAAGTACAGGATCGTGCCGTGGGGGACGATCCGGTCGTCAGCGCCCTCGTTGCCGTCGTCGAACGTACGGCGCACGGCCACCAGCCGGCCGTGCGGGCCGAACGGGTCGAACAGGGCGGCGTCGCCGTGGATCAGCGGCGCCAGCGTGTTGCGGTGCAGGACGGGGACGTGCCACGCCTCGGCGAACGTGTCGACGGCCAGCTTCCAGTTGATCGGGCGGGTGAACGTGGTGGAGGCGAAGTGCGAGAACCGCTCGGGGTGAAACGTGGACAGCTCGGCTTCGGCCCCGTGCAGCAGCGCGTCGGCGTCGATCGTCACCTCCGGGTCGGCGCACACCCAGAGCAGCCCGTCACGTTCGACGGTCGGGAGGGGGGCGAGCGGCTGGGGGTCACGGTCGAAGTGCTCGTCGCCGCGCCGGCGGGCGGGGCTGCCGTCGAGGTGGTACGACCAGCCGTGGTACGGGCACACGAGCAGGCGAGCCGATCCGCAGCCGCTCATGACCTCGGCGCCCCGATGACGACAGACGTTGAGCGTGGCGGCCACCGCGCCGTCGAGGGTGCGGGTGACGATCACCGACGCGTCGCCGACATCGATGGTCGCGTAGGTGCCCGGCGACGGGACCAGGCCCGAGAGCCCGACGACCTGTGGTGTCCGGCGCAGCAGGTCCCGTTCGGTGGCGAGCCGTTCGTCGCTGGTGTAGTCGGTGACCGGTACCCGCATCTCGGTGGCGGCGAGGTCGGTGCCGGGCCCGCCGGCGCGATGGGCCCGAACCCGCTCGACGAGGCGCTGCTCGGTCGCGCGGTCCATCAGCGCACCTCCACCGGGGCGGGGGTGACGTGGAAGTCGTCGAGGGTGGCGCAGCGGGTGCGCTGCCAGTAGTCGACGAGCCGGAACGGCATCGGCGAGCGCACTTGGCCGTTGGCGTTGCGGTAGTAGGTCGACACGCCGGGGTGTGCCCAGATCAGCTCGGCGTGCAGGGTGTCGATCTCGGCGGTGTACGCGGCGCGCCGCTCGGCCTTGCAGTCGATGGCGGCGATCCCGTCGGCCGTCATCTCGACCAGCCGGTCGGTGATGTAGCGGGCCTGGGTCTCGGCCAGCCAGATGCCGCTGCCGCCGTGGCCCTTGTTGGTGTTCGGGCCGTACATCACGAACAGGTTGGGGAACCGCGGCACCGTGATCCCGTACAGCGCCGTCGGGTTGGCGTCGGCCCAGTCGTCGGCGA
>SKSP01000124.1 GCA_007122945.1 Ilumatobacteraceae bacterium
GCACCGTACGATCTCAAGTTCACTTGAAGTCAAGATCCAATCGCTGTAGGGTCGAGGGCGTCCGGCGAGGAGCAGCACGCATGTCCCGGCTGTCGATCGGCGAGCTCGCAGCCCGCTCGGGCGTGGCCACCTCGGCGCTGCGCTACTACGAGGCGCAGGGACTGATCGAGGCCACCCGCTCCGAGGGTGGCCAGCGACGGTTCGCGCGCGAGACCCTGCGGCGCGTCTCGTTCATCAAGGTCGCGCAGGAGGTGGGGCTGTCCCTCGATGAGATCCGTGAGGCGCTGCACTCGCTGCCAGAGCGTCGCACGCCGACCGATAAGGACTGGGAGCGGCTCTCACGTACCTGGCGCCCACGCATCGACGCGCAGATCCACATGCTCGAACGGCTGCGCGACCGCCTCGACGGCTGCATCGGCTGCGGCTGCCTGTCCCTTCGCGCCTGCAAGCTGCTCAACCCCGACGACCAGATAGGCGAGCACGGGCCGGGACCCCGCTACATCATCGAAGACGACGACCCCGACCACAGCTACCGGGCGCCCGAAGGATGACAGGCCGACGTCACTTGGCCGGCTGGGTGACCCGCACCGGGTCTCTCGGAGGCTCGGGTCCAGAGAGGCCGCAAGGAAAGGTCATGTCCGGTGGATGAGGAGACGCTTCAAGGCAGACGCGAGCGCTTCACGGAATCGCATCAGTCGGGGTTCTTCGTGATGCCCAACGCCTGGGACATCGGCTCGGCGCGCCTCCTGGAGGCTCTCGGGTTCCCCGCTGTCGCGACGACCAGCTCTGGCCTAGCTGCCACGCTGGGTCGCATGGACCAGCGGGTGACGCGCGACCAGCTCACGGCGCACGTGGCCGACCTGGCTGCAGCGCTCGACCTGCCCCTGAGCGTCGACGCGGAAGCCGGCTATCCGTCGGATCCCGGTGGGGTCGTCGAGACGGTCCGCCTCGTCGCTACAGCGGGCGCCGCCGGCTGCTCGATCGAGGACTTCGCCCCGGACAGCCAGCGCATCGTCTCCCTCGAGGTCGCCGTCCGGCGTGTGCAAGCTGCTGCATCAGAGGCTCACCGGCACGGTCTCGTGCTCACCGCGCGGGCCGAGAACCACCTGTACGGGATCGATGATCTCGACGACACCATCGCGCGGCTGCAGGCGTACCGGGATGCCGGCGCCGACGTCGTCTACGCACCCGGCATCGCATCACTGGCGAGCATCCAACACCTCGTGTCGGAAGTGGACTGTCCGGTCAACGTGCTTCTCCAGCCTGATGGACCAACGCTCGCAGAGCTGGCTGCAGCCGGCGTACAGCGGGTCTCCACGGGAGGGGCCCTCGCCTTCGTCGCCTACCGCGCCATGGTCGACGCCGCGCAGCAACTCCTGCGCGACGGCAGCCCGCACGCGCTCGGACGCGTCCTCGACCCACGCTTGCGAACGACCGCGTTCGACTGAGAAACGTTGCCCCGGGCGCCGGGCCTCGCCGTCCCCAGCGGGAGGTGGTGACGACGACTGGCGACGCGACATGGCTCGCCCCCGCGACCAGCCGATCGCGGCACTCGCCGTCCACCGTTGCCCTGTCCGTGTCAGCGCGGCGATGCTCGTGGCCACAGGAGAGATATGATACGATACTGTATCGTATCTGGATGAAGCGTGACATGACAGCGGCTACGCCGACGCCGGGGAGACCACGCAGCCGGGAGGCTGACGAGGCCATCCTTCGCGCGACGATCCATCTGTTCGTCCAGAGGGGCGTGGCCGGGACCAGTATCGAGCAGGTCGCCCAGCGGGCCGGTGTATCGCGGGCGACCGTCTACCGGCGCTACGCGACCAGGACGGAGTTGCTGCTCGCCTGCGTCGAGACCATCCGGATCGAGGACGATCCCGAACAGCTCGCGTGGCCGAGCATCGAGGCGATGGTCGCGGACTGGGCCGAGGTGCTCGCACGGCCGCGCAACCGACGTCTCGTCCGGCGGCTCTACGGTTCGATCGACGATCACCCCGAACTGCTGCAGGCGTACCGCGAGGCGAACGGGAGGCACCGCGCACGGGCCACACACGCCGCGCTCGAGCGAGCACGCGACGAGGGTCGACTCCCTTCCGACGCCGACGTCGAGGTCATCCAGCAGGTGCTCTCGGGTGCAGTGCTCCATCATCTCGGAGCGGCACCGGACGACGTGACCAGAGAGGACGTCGAGCAGTTCCTGGGTTCGGTGCTCCGGCAGGTCGGCTACCGGGAACCGGCGAGCGGGTCCGTTGATCGCATGGGCACATGACGTTGGAGCTCGTCGGCATCGACGGAGCGATGTTCCCGGTCCTCGACGAGGGGTACGGGCCGTCGATCCTCATCCTCCACCCTGGTTCCAGTGACGCCGCATCGTGGGACCGGGTCGCGCGGAGGCTGACCTCACGCTTCCGGGTCCTGCGCTTCGACCGGTTCACCTACCGCAGCGACCCGACGCCGGCGGCAGTCGATGCGATGAAGGGAGAGGTGAGCGACGTCGTCGCGGTTGCCGAGGCTGTCGGCGAGCCAGTCCTCCTGGTGGGGCACTCCTCGGGTGGGGTCGTCGCGCTTGAGAGTGCGTTGGCGGCGAGACCGCACGTCGCGGGCCTGGTCCTCTACGAGCCACCGGTCGCCGTCACCGAGCCGCTCGGCGGCGCAGCACTCCACGAGGCGAGAGCGGCGCTCGATGCCGGTGACCTCGATCGGGCGATGACAGTCTTCCTCCGCGACATCGTGGCCGTGCCGACCCTGGTGGTGTCCCTGCTGCGGCTGGCCCCGTCCCTGTGGCGCCGCCAGCGCGGATACGCCCGGGCACAGATCGCCGACACAGAGGCGATCGAAGCCCTAGGAGTGGGCTTGGACCGATACACGGCGCTGGACGTGCCCGCCTTGCTGGTCGGCGGCGGCCTTTTGAGCCCGTCGCAGCTGCGAGAGCGACTGGACGCTTTGGCTGCGGCGCTGCCACGCGTGGACTCGATGGTCATCGTCAAGCGTGGTGGACACGGCATGCACCTGAGCGCCCCCGGCACGCTGAGCCAGACCATCGCCGACTTCGCCGATCGCGTCATGTGCTGACCGGACCGCGCATGGACCCTGCTCACCGTGTAGCGGCGGGCTACACCTGTGGAGCCGACCACCTGTGTGCAGTCCGGCGCTGAGCGGAGAACGCCGAAATCACGGATCTGCCCGCGGCGCGGCCACGTTGATGTCAGTCATCACCAGCGAATGCGTCGTCTCGAGGTCGGTATCCCAGCGTCAGCGTCGTGGCATCGATCGCCAGCCGCTTCACAGCGTTGTCCGAAACGCCGTGGGCGACCAGGTATCCACTGCTCGGCCGAAGCAACGCCAGCCTCAGCAGCTGGGTCGCGTCCCGCGGACTCAGCCACGCTGCCCGATCCCGCAGGGACGATGTCGCAGGATCAGGCGCCTCGGGGCTGTAGTTGCCGATGCGAACGGCGATGAACGACGTTGATGACCTCACCGCCAACGATGCGCACAGAGCCTCGCCGAATGCCTTCCCGGCTCCGTAGTCGTTGGCCGGGCAGGGGGCATCCGTCTCACGGACTTGCCGGTCCACGGGGTATCCCTCAACAGCCTGTGCCGAACTGGCGAACACGAACCGTTCTACCCCCGCAGCTACGGCGGCGAAGGCCATGTTGTAGGTGCCGCCGATGTTGACGGGAAGCACAGCTGTGGCGAAGTCTGCATCTGGGCGGGGATCAGCAGCCAGGTGCAGCACGGCATCGACACCGTGGCATGCGTCCTGGCAAGCATCGTCGTCGGTCACATCCAGCTGCTGGAAGGGGGACGCTGAGTGTGGATCGTGGTCGGCCAGATCGGCTCTGAGCAGTTCGAGGCCGCTCCCCTGGCAGTCCGCTACGAAGGCGGCGCCGATCCGCCCCGACGCGCCCGTCACGAGAACGCGCACACCCTGCTCCTGATCGTCACAACGATCGCCCACTCAACCACGACGGTGCGACACATGCCCACCTCGTCCGACGACATGGCCGACGCCGGCTAGCGCGGACGAGCGCCCGGTTCCCCCGCTTCCGGTATCGCGCAGAGTCGGTGATGGCGTCCGGGGGCGGCCGTTGTCGGGGCCTCGGGAGTGCGGTCTTTCGCCCCACGGCGCCAGATGCGGTCGCGAGTAGCGGATCCGTGGTTGACGAGGGATCGTCGTGGCAGTCTGTCAGCCTGGGGAGTCAGGCCAGTGCGTGCAGAAGAGATCCGAGATGCCCATACGCTCCCTCGTCACTCTCCAGTTGGTCAGCGACGCCAAGACCGCTGCCGCTCTCATGAAGCGCGTTGCCGACTTCACGAAGGAGCACTTCGGTGACGACCTCCGCTTCGAGCCGTTCATCGATGACGACAGCGGCAGAGTGATCTGGCTCAACACCGCTGCCGACGAGGAGACCCTGGCGAGATGGGAGCAAGCCATGCGCGAGAGCGGCATCCGTGAGCAGGTGATGGGTCCCACCTTGGAACCGCTCACGGTCGAACTGCTCGATCCGATAACGGATCCACGGCTCAAGGCTCTCCGGTCCAACTCCATGCAGCTTCGGTCCCTTCTCGAGTGAACTCGCACAGCCCCGAAGATGCGGCCCTCACCCGAAGGACCGCAGTCGCGGCCTGACCTCAGCCTGCGTTCGTCCTCTCCGAATGGGATGCCGCCAGCGCAGCGGTGATGCGCGTCTGGCCGCAGACAAGCGGGCAATCACGGCTTCCGGATGGGTTGACACGGCACCGGGGATACCGCGGCCTCGACCAGGGTCAGCTTCGCCGGTGATGGGCAACTCGGTGGAAGGACGTTCACCGCCGGGCGCAGAGGGACCGTCTGGGCCGCACGGGCGCGAGAGGCGCGTGGTCTAGCGTTCTCGGCATGACGGCCCCACCCCGTTCCCCGTGCCGGAGCGGCTCGCGGACGCGTGCCGCCGGACTCCCAGCGGATCTGGCTGGACCGGCTCCCCGGCACGGTCGAGCAACTGGCGAGGCGGTGGTCGCTCACGATCGGACTGCCCTTCGACGGGGCGAGCGCGGCGTGGGTTGCGCCAGCGATGCGAGCGGACGGCACCGCCGCGGTCCTGAAGGTCGGCCTGCCGCACGTCGAGGGAGAGCACGAGATCGACGGCCTGCGCATCCTCGGTGGCGACTCGACGGTGCTCCTCCTCGAGGCGGACGAGGACCTCGGCGCGATGCTGTTCGAGCGCTGTGCGCCGAGCGCGCCGCTGTCCTCCCTGCCGGAGCCGGAGCAGGACGTGGTCGTGGCGTGTCTGTTGCGCCGACTCTGGCGTCCCTTGGCCCGGCCATGGCTTCCGGCCGCTGGCGTCGATGACGGACCACTGGACGCAGGAGACGCGCGCCCAACCGCACGCGTGGGGTGACCCCGGGCTGGTGCGCGAGGGGCTGCTCGAAGTCGACCCCGACCGGGTCCGGCTGTGGCTCTTCGCACGCGCGGCCGCCGAGCAACACGACTCGTGGGACGAGGACTGGCTGTGGTTCGCCCGGGCACTCGCGTCGTGACCCCGTAGCAACGGTCCCGTCCCGGCTCCGATGCCGCCCGTCGGCACGATCCGTTTCCGCAGCGCACGCGTCCCCTCCGACCGCCAACCCCGCGACCACACGACCGCGAGAAACCGCTTCAGTCACGCCCTGATGAACCCCTGGTAGCGGACGCTCCCGACACGCTCGGGGCGATGGTGCAACCATCCGGGATCGGCTGATCCAGGCACCCCGCCAAGCTGACGCAACGCCCGTGAAAGCAAGAGCCACGGGTTAGGCGGTGTCAGGCGGTCGGGATGGGTCCTGCACTTCCATGCCGCGGTCCCGTAGGTCTCTTCGTACCTCTTCCAGCCGCTGCCGGTGTCGCTGCACGAACCAGGGGCTGAGCAGGGGGATGTACTCCGCGAGCTTGTGATCCGGCAGATTGAAGAAGTCGGCCGTGTGGTCCTGGCGGCAGTCCGGGTGACCGCACGAGCATCGCCAGACCGTGTCTCCGTCGCCGTCGATGCAGTAGTCGCAGGTGATCTCCTCACCGGGCCAGATCTGGCGGTAGGCGACGACCCGGCGTGTCCCATCCGGCGTCGTGTCGACATAGGCGTTCGGTTCGCACCGGTGGTTGATGTACCGCTCCGGCTCCTGCATCAGCACGACCCTGTCACCCAGCCAGTCGCAGTGATGCTCGTGCTCGCCGGCTGCCGGGTCGAGTGGCTGGTCCTCGGTAACCAGCCGCCTGTCGTCGATCTCCAGGACCACCTCTCCCGGCGGAAAACGACGCGTGGCGAAGACCCCACGACCATGAACAGTCGAACCCCCGACCTCGACCCCGGGACCAGTACCGGCCGCCGAGGATCGCTGCTCTTCGCTCATCGTGGCACCCCATCCAACTTCCCAACTTCACACAGTGTGCCAACCACACCGTTTCCGCAGAGAGATGCCCGGTGTTGCAGGAGGCTTCCGACCTGACAGCCGAGGAGGGCTTCCACGTCTACACCGACCCGGCTGGTCACCCCTTCCGTCTCTGCTGGCATCGCACGGCGCTGGGCTGACGTTCTCGCGAACCGTCCGCTAGCAACTGACAGGCACGTCGTTATGCGCGCCGTCGAGATCCCCAGACGCCGACAACAATCACTGCGAGGTGATGGCGTCGTTCGGTGGATAGCGTCAACGCCGTTGCGCACCGGAGTCCGGAGCCTGAGTGCAGAGGAGACCTGGCCCGCAACCTGCATGCTGAAGCCCGTTGAGTGGCCTCGATGGCACAATCCCCACCGCCGTGGTCACTATCTACCGCGGTGACGTGAGGTGTCGACGCGGCACAGCTGTGGACATCCGTTATGAACGCAACAGGCCCTTGAGGTCGACTGTCGCGTACGCTCTCGGTATGGCGTTCACGCGGATCAAGATCGACCACCGGATCATGGGTGGTCTGCCCTGCATTGATGGGACCCGTATCCCCGTGGCCATGCTGGTCCGCATGATCGCGGCCGGCACGCCCGTGGAGACCATCCTCCAGGAGTACCCGCAACTGGAGGAAGACGACATCCGCGAAGCCTTGCGCTTCGCCGCCGCCAACGTCGACCAGCGGGTCGTGCCGCTCGATCAGAGCGCGTGAGGCTCCTGGTCGACGAGGC
>SKSP01000356.1 GCA_007122945.1 Ilumatobacteraceae bacterium
ACCGTCGCCGAGGGCGCCGACGAGGTGCTCGCCAACTGGGAGGACATCAAGCGCGCCGAGAAGGGTCGCACCTCGATCTTCGACGGGGTGCCCCGGGCACTGCCGGCGCTCGCCTACGCCCGCAAGGTGCAGTCCAAGGCGGCCAAGGTCGGCTTCGACTGGCCCGACGTCGACGGCGCCCTGCCGAAGATCGCGGAGGAGGTCGACGAGATCCGTGCCGTCATCGCGGACGGCGCCGACCCCGACGCCCTCGCCGACGAGCTGGGCGACCTGCTGTTCTCGGTGGTGAACGTCGCCCGCCACCTCGACGTCGACCCCGAGGCCACCTTGCGCGCCGCGGTCGCCAAGTTCCGCACGCGGTTCGAGACCGTCGAACGGCTCGCCGCCGAACGCGGGTTCGACCTCCATCCCGGCGACACCGACGCGGCCGTCCACCTGGCCCGCCTCGATGCCCTCTGGGACGAGGCCAAGCGCGCCTGAAGCTCCCCGCACGGGCCCGGAGGAGCGGGCAGACTGTCGGCCGTGCGGCTGCAGTTGGCGAACCCCTCGACCCACCCGCGCATCGCGACGCTGCCGTTCGCGCGCCGGCTCGACGACTGGGACCTCCCCGACATGCACGGCGTGCCGGGGCTGCACCGCCACGTCGTTCGGCTGATCGAGCTCGGCGACATCTCCTACGTCGTCAAGGAACTGCCCGACGACCTCGCCATGCGCGAGTACCGCTTGCTCCGCGAGCTCGCGGAGGACGGGTTGCCGACCGCCGAGGTCGTCGGGGTCGTGACCGGCAAGCCCGACGACGACGACGGCATGCTCATCACGCGCCATCTCGACTACGCCCTCCCCTACCGATCGCTGCTGTCGGGGCGCGGGCTCACCATCCCGTACCTCGGCGAACGGCTGCTCGACGCGCTCGTCGGCCTGCTCGTGCGACTCCACCTCGCCGGGTTCTTCTGGGGCGACTGCTCGCTGTCCAACACGCTGTTCCGGCGCGACGCGGGCGCCCTGTCGGCGTACGTCATCGACGTCGAGACGGGCGCGCGCTACCCGACCCTCAGCGACGGTCAGCGCCGGCTCGACCTGCAGATCGCCACCGAGAACGTCGCCGGAGGCCTGCTCGACCTCCAGGCCGGCGGACGGCTCACCGCGGACATCGATCCCTGGGAGGTGTCGTTCGCGATCGAGGAGCGCTACTCGCGGCTGTGGGCCGAGCTGACCCAGCCCGACGAGTTCGACGCCAACGAGTTCTTCAAGCTCGAGCAACGCCTCGAACGGCTGCACGAGCTCGGCTTCGACGTCGAGGAGATGGAGATCGTCTCCACCGGTGACGGTCAGCAGATGCGGTTCGTCCCCCGGGTCGTCGAGCACGGCTACCACGCCGAGCGTCTACGCGCCCTCACCGGTCTGGCCGCCGGCGAGAACCAGGCCCGCCGGCTGCTCAACGACATCCGCGGGTTCGGCGCCGAGCTGCAGGACCGGACCGGGTCGACGCTGCCGGAGAACGTCGTCGCCGTGCGATGGCTCGACCAGCGCTTCGAGCCGATCATCAACGCCATCCCACCGGACCTGATGTCGAAGCTCGAGGCCGCCGAGATCTACCACCAGCTGCTCGAACACCGATGGTTCCTGTCGGAGGAGGCCCGCGTCGACATCCCGCTCGGGGCGGCGCTCCAGTCGTACATCGACGACGTGCTCGTCGGCGCGCCCGACGAACAGGTCCACCTGCCCGAGCCGACCGCCGAGATCCCGGTCATCACGATGGAGCCGTCGTGGAGCGACGACCCGCCGGCGCCGGACGCCGCTCGCGACCGGTGACGGCCTCCCCGTCGGCGAACCCGCGGGTACCGTGTCACGTCGTATGAGCGAGATCGTCCACATCGCCGGCCGCGAAGTCCTCGACTCGCGCGGCAACCCAACCGTCGAGGTCGAGGTCGTCCTCGCCAGCGGCGCCACCGGCCGCGCCATCGTCCCGAGCGGCGCGTCCACCGGCGAGCACGAGGCCGTCGAGCTGCGCGACGGCGGTGACCGCTACGGCGGCAAGGGTGTGCTGACCGCCGTCGGCTTCGTGAACGACGAGATCGCCGGCGTCCTCGAGGGGTTCGACGCCCTCGACCAGCGCACCATCGACACCGAGCTGATCGACCTCGACGGCACCGACAACAAGAGCCGCATCGGTGCAAACGCGATCCTGGGCACGAGCCTCGCCGTCGCCCGGGCCGCCGCGGACGACCTCCAGCTCCCGCTCTACCGCTACGTCGGTGGCGCCAACGCGCACGTGCTCCCGGTACCGATGATGAACGTGCTCAACGGCGGCGTGCACGCCGACAACAACGTCGACTTCCAGGAGTTCATGGTGATGCCCGTCGGCGCGCCGTCGTTCTCCGAGGCGCTGCGGTGGGGCACCGAGACCTACCACGCCCTGAAGCAGGTGCTCGCCGACCGGGGCCTCGCGACGGCGGTGGGCGACGAGGGCGGCTTCGCTCCCGACCTCGACAGCAACGAGGAGGCCATCCGGGTGCTGTTGCAGGCGATCGAGGCCGCCGGGTTCACACCCGGCGACGAGATCGCCATCGCGCTCGACCCCGCCGTCAGCGAGATCCACCGCGACGACCGCTACCACCTCGACGGCGAGGGCAAGGTGCTCGACGCCGACGAGCTCGTGGCGTACTGGATCCGTCTCGTCGAGCAGTACCCGATCGTGTCGATCGAGGACGGCATGGCCGAGGACGACTGGGACGGCTGGAAGGCCCTCACGACCGGGATCGGCGACCGCTGCCAGGTGGTGGGCGACGACCTGTTCGTCACCAACTCCGAGCGCCTCCAGCGCGGCATCGACACGCGCACCGCCAACAGCATCCTGATCAAGGTCAACCAGATCGGGTCGCTCACCGAGACGCTCGACACCGTCGGGCTGGCGACCGCCAACGGCTACACCTCGGTGATGAGCCACCGCAGCGGGGAGACCGAGGACACCACGATCGCCGACCTCGCGGTCGCGACGAACTGCGGCCAGATCAAGACCGGCGCGCCGGCCCGCAGCGACCGGGTCGCGAAGTACAACCAGCTGCTCCGCATCGAGGCCGACCTCGGCGAGGCGGCCGCGTTCCACGGTCGCCGGGCGCTCGCACCGCGCCGGCGCGGCTGAGGCCCGGGTCGGCATCGGTGCCGCGGTTCCGAGAGCGCGAGCTGTGAGACTGGTGGCGTGAAGCGCAGCAGGGTCTCCAAGCCGGCGACACCGCCGGCCGCGTCGGACGCCGGCCGCTCGCGCCTCGGCGACCTGACGCGACCGATCTCGGTCGACCGGCGGATCACGCGCCGCCGGCGGTCGACGGTGCTGCTCGGCGTCGTCGCGCTCGCCATCGCGGGTGCGATCGCCGCTGCGCTGTTCGTGCTGCCCGTCCAGACGTACTTCGCGCAGGACGTCTCGATCGAGCGGCGCCAGGGCCAGCTCGACCAGCTCGAGGCCGTCAACGCCGAGTTGCAGGCCGAGGTCGACCGGCTCCGCACGGCCGACGGGATCCGCGAGGCGGCCCGCGAGGAGATCGGCTTCGCCGAGCCGGGCGAGCGTCGCCTCACCCTGCTCGCGCTGCCCGATCTGCCGACCGACCTCCCCGACGGCTGGCCGTACTCGATGGTGTCCGACATCATCGCCCTCCGCCGCGCCTGACCCCGACCGCCACGGTGACGACCGCACCCGCACCCCAGCGACTCTGAGTCACCCAGCGCCGCCAGGACCGGCAGCCAGCGACTCTGTGTCACTCCGCTGCAGATCGGGGCGGGCGTTCGGCGGTCCGATGGGGTCCGGGGTGCTCGACGCGGCGGGCGGGCGGGGATGCGTCTATCGTGCGGGGCGACAGCACGCTGGACCGGCCCACCGCGGGGCGGTCGTCACGACAGGGGGTCGATGTGGTCGGAAGCATCCTGGGCAACCGAGTTCTCCGCAAGGAGGACCCGAAGTTCCTGACGACGGGCGGGGTCTACCTCGACGACGTGCGCGACGAGCCGTTGCTCGAAGGTGCCGCCTACGTGGCGTACGTCCGGTCGACCGCCGCCCACGGCACGATCACGTCCATCGACGCCGACGAGGCCGCGTCGATGCCCGGCGTCCTCGGCGTGTACACGGCCGAGTCGCTCGGTCTCGAACCCGTCCCGTCGACCTTCAACCCGGCCGTCGCCCGCACGTTCCTCGCTTCCGACAAGGTGCGCTACGTGGGTGAGCCCGTGGTGGCGGTCGTCGCCGAGACCTACGAGCAGGCGGTCGATGCCGCCCAGACCGTGTTCGTCGACATCGAACCGCTCGAGGCGCTGATCGACATGGAGGCCGCCCTCGCCAGCGAGACGCTCATCTACGAGGCCGCCGGGTCCAACGCCGTGTTCGACACGACCGCGCTCGGCATGCCCGAGAACAGCGGCGACGAGTTCTTCGCCGACTGCGAGGTCGTGGTCGAGGGGCGCTACATCAACCAGCGCGTCGCCCCGTGCCCGCTCGAGGCCCGCGCCGCCGCCGCGGCGTGGGACGGCGACCGGCTGGTCCAGTGGCTCTCCACTCAGCACGCCCAGGGCGCGCTCGCGGTCATCCAGGCGGCCAACGGCCTCGAGGACGGCAAGGTCCGCATCATCACCCCGGACGTCGGTGGCGGGTTCGGGGCCAAGATCGGCAGCTACCCCGAGGAGGCCCTCCTCGGACGCCTCGCCAAGGAGACCGGCCGGCCGATCCGCTTCCGCGAGTCGCGCAGCGAGTCGATGATGGCGCTCGGCCACGGCCGCGCCCAAGTGCAGTACGTGAAGATCGGCGGCACCCGCGACGGCAAGGTGACCCACTACCAGATGCACGTGTTCCAGGACTCGGGCGCGTTCGTCGACATGGGCACGATCCTCGCCCCGTTCATGACCCGCCCGATGGCCTCGGCCGTCTACGACATCCCCAACATCGAGGTGCGCACGACGTCGGTCGTGACGAACACCACCCCGACCGTCGCCTACCGCGGCGCCGGCCGCCCGGAGGCGACCGCGGCCGCCGAACGGGCGATGGACATGTTCGCGGCCGAGATCGGCAAGGACCCGGCCGAGGTGCGCCGCGTCAACCTGATCGCCCCGTTCTCCGAACCGCACACCACCGCCGTCGGGCAGACCTACGACGTCGGCGACTACGAGGGCAGCCTGAACCGCGTGCTCGAAGCGGCCGGCTACGACGAGCTCCGGGCGGAGCAGGCCCGTCGACGCGAGTCCGGCGGGCCCAAGCAGCTCGGCATCGGCGTCAGCGTGTACGTCGAGATCACCGGCGGCGTCCCACCGATGGGCGAGGCCGCCAAGATCGAGGTGCACGACGACGGCACGGCGACGGTCTACACCGGTACGTCCCCCCACGGCCAGGGCCACGACACGTCGTTCTCGATGATCGCCAGCGCCCAGACCGGCATCTCGATCGAGGACATCACCTTGGTGTGGGGCGACACCGACCGGGTCCCCGAGGGTGGCGGCACGATGGGTTCGCGCTCGCTGCAACAGGGCGGCGCGGCCGTCGACAAGATCAGCGCCGAGCTCGTCGAACGGGCCAAGCAGCTCGCCGCCAGCCTGCTGGAGGCCGACGAGGCCGACGTCGTGCTCGACACCGACGCCGGTGCGTTCCACGTGGCCGGCACGCCCGCCAAGGCGACCACCTGGGCCGAGCTGGCCGCCGCGGCCCACGGCCACGAGGACTTCCCCGACGGCCTCACCCACGCCGGCCGCTTCGAGGCCGGCGGCCCGACGTTCCCGTTCGGGGCTCACGTCGCCGTCGTCGAGGTCGACGTCGAGACCGGGCAGGTCACGCACCTCCGCCACGTGGCCTGCGACGACGCCGGCCGCGTGCTGAACCCGCTGCTGCTCGAGGGTCAGATCCACGGCGGTGTCGCCCAGGGCACGGCCCAGGCGCTGCTCGAGGAGGTCAGCTACGACAGCGACGGCAACCCGATCACGTCCAACCTCGCCGAGTACGCCATGATCTCGGCCGCCGAGCTACCGAGCATCGAGATCATCCACATGGAGACCCCGACGCCGATCAACCCGCTCGGGGCGAAGGGCATCGGCGAGTCCGGCACGATCGGCTCGACACCCGCCGTGCAGTCCGCCGTCGTCGACGCGCTCGCCCACCTCGGTGTGCGCCACGTCGACATGCCGACGACACCACAGAAGGTCTGGCAGGCGATCGCCGCCGCCGGGAACTGACCGCGACGCGCCCCGCCCCGGCACCGATGACCGACCTCGTCGCCCGGCCGGCCGACGCGGCCGACCTCGACGGCGTCGTGGCGACGCTCACCGCGGCGTTCCACGACGATCCGATGATGGCGTGGGCGTTCCCCGACCCGGCGGTGCGGCCCCGGCGACTCGCCACGCTGTGGCGCCTGTTCGCCGGCGAGCTGTACCTCCCCGGTGGCGACTGCACGACCCTGCCCGGACACGACGCGGTCGCGCTCTGGTACCGCGCCGGGTCACCCGATCGCGAGGAGTTCTGGGCCGAGCACGGGGCCCGCTTCGACGCCGACATGGAGGGCGATCTGGATCGGTTGGCGCTCGTCGGTGCGGCGATGGCCCAACACCACCCCCACGACGACGACCACTGGTACCTGCTGGCGATCGGCGTGCGGCCCGAGCTGCAGGGCCGTGGGCTCGGCGGGGTCCTGCTCGCCCACACCCTCGCCCAGCTCGACGAACGCGGCGACGCGGCCTACCTCGAGGCCACCAGCCCCCGGAGCCGGCGCCTGTACGAGCGCTTCGGCTTCGAGGCGACCGGTGAGGTCTTCCCCGAGGGCGGGCCACCGATCTGGCCGATGTGGCGCGAGCCCGCCTGATCGGCCACGGCCCAGGCGTAGCATCGAGACCGATGTCCGCCGCTGACAACCCACCGCCCATCGTGGCCGAGGACCTCGTCCGCCACTTCGGCTCGGGCGACGAGCTCGTGCGCGCCGTCGACGGCGTCGACCTCACGGTGCACCCCGGCGAGATCTTCGGCTTCCTCGGACCGAACGGCGCGGGCAAGAGCACGACCGTGCGGATGCTCACCACGCTGCTGCGACCCACCGGCGGGAGCGCGCGGGTGGCCGGGTTCGACGTCGTGCGCCAGGCCGACCAGGTCCGGCGCAACATCGGCGTGGCCCTGCAGGACGCCGCCATCGACCCGCTGATGACCGGGGCGGAGCTGCTCCGGCTCCAGGCGGTGCTGTACGGGTTGCCGCGCGGCGAGCACCGCCCGAAGGCCGGCGAGCTGCTCGACCGGGTCGGGCTGACCGCGGCCGCCGATCGCCGCGTCGGCACCTACTCCGGCGGGATGCGGCGCCGCCTCGACCTCGCCCTCTCGCTGATCCACGAACCCTCGGTGCTGTTCCTCGACGAACCGACGACCGGCCTCGACCCGATGAGCCGGATCGCGCTCTGGGAGGAGATCCGCCGCCTGAACGACGGCGGCACCACGGTGCTGCTCACCACCCAGTACCTCGAGGAGGCCGACCAGCTCGCCGACCGGGTGGCGATCATCGACCAGGGCGTGATCGTCCGTCAGGGCAAACCCACCGAGCTGAAGAACGAGGTCGGGTCGCCCACGCTGTTCGTCGCGGTCGACCACGACAAGCTCGACGCGGCGCGCCATCTGCTCGCCGAGATGGGCGAGCTGCGACCCACCGCGGAGGGTCGCCTCGGCGTCGGCCTCGGCGAGGGCGCCGGCGCGGTCCCGTCGGTCGTCCGGCGCCTCGACGACGCCGGCATCGTCGTCCACCACCTCGAGCTCAAGGAGCCCAGCCTCGACGACGTGTTCGCCGAGGCGACCGGGTACCGCCTCGAAGGCGCCGATACGTGACGGCGTCGGTCCTCGCCACCCCGGAGGCGGCCGAGCGCCGACAGTCCTTCGTCGCCCAGACCGCGGCGATGTCGCAGCGCGCCGTCCTCGCGCTGTGGCGCCAGCCCGCGATCGTCATCCCGTCGTTGGTGTTCCCGCTGTTCTTCGCCGCGCTCGGCGCCTCGGCGTTCGCCCGGGCGATCGAGCTCCCCGGGTTCCCCCCGGTGCGTTCGTTCCTCGACTTCGCCCTCGCCGGCACGATCGTGCAGGGGATCCTGTTCGGTTCGCTCACCGGCGCCACCGCGCTGGCGACCGACATCGAGAACGGCTTCTTCGACCGGCTGCTCGCGTCGCCCACGTCCCGACTGAGCATCCTCCTCGGGCGGTTGGCCGGGGGGATGGTCTACGGCGCGTTCCAGACCGCGTTCTTCATCGCCGTGCTCGTGCCGTTCGGTCTCGTCGTCGAAGCCGGGATCGTCGGCATCGCCGTGATGCTGATCGGCGGCGTCCTCACCGCGCTCGCGGTCGGCGCCCTGATGTCGGCGATGGCGATCCGGACCGGGTCGTCGGAGGCCGTGCAGGGGTCGTTCCCGCTGCTGTTCATCCTGCTGTTCTTCTCGAGCGCGTTCTTCCCCCGGGAGACGATGACGGGGGTCTACGCCCGGTTCGCCGACCTCAACCCGATGTCGTACCTGATCGAGGGCTTCCGCGACCTGACCGTCGACGGGCTCACCGCCTCCGCGGTCGCCCGGACGCTGCTGATCTCGGCCGGCCTCGCCGTGGTGACCATGGCGATCGCGCTCCGCAGCCTCCGCAGGAAGCTGCGCGCCCGATGAGCGCCGCCACCCCGTCGACGACGTCCGCGTCCGAACCCACGACCAGACCCACGTCCGCCTCCACCTCCACCGTCGCGCCCGCACGCGGTCTCGCCGTGCGCAGCCTCCGCAACATCCGACGTCTGCCGTCGGCATTCCTCCCGGCGCTGCTGATGCCGATCGTCCAGGCCGTCGCGTTCTCGGGCACGTTCTTCGCGATCACCCAGATCCCGGGTTTCCCCACCGACCGCTCGATCAACTGGTACATGCCGCTGGCCGTGCTGATGGGATCGTCGTTCGCCGGCGTCGGCATCGGGTTCACGACGGTGCGCGACCTCGAGAGCGGGTTCTACGACCGCATCCGGATGGCGCCGGTCCCCCGGCGTGCGCTGCTGCTCGGACCGCTGCTCTCCGCCTGGGCGCGCTCGGCGCTCGTCGTGACGATCGTGTGCGCGCTCGGCCTCGCGCTCGGCGCCCGGTTGACCGACGGTCCGCTCGGGCTGCTCACGCTCTACGTGGCCGGTCTCGGGATGGCCACGATCGGCACCGGTTGGGGGCTCGGCCTGGCGTTCCGGTTCCGAGACATGCGCGCCGCGGCCATCATGCAGCTGACGCTGTTCCTGGCGTTGTTCCTCACGACCGCCCAGGCACCGCTCGACATCATGGAGGGCTGGTTGTTCGAGGTCGCCAGCCGCAACCCGCTCACCGCGGTGCTGCAACTCGGGCGCATGGGCTTCCTCGGCGACGTCACCTGGGCCCACACGTGGCCGGGCCTGCTCGCGATCGCCGTGCTGGGCACCCTGGCGATGCTGTTCGCGCGCACCGGCCTCGCCCGCCTCGACCGCTGAGGAAACCCGGTTCTGACGATGTATCCGGTCGGCACGTGAACGAAATCCACCACGGAACCTTGGGGGGGCGGGGATCACAGCGGGTACCGTCGGACGGCGTGACCGACCGGACCCACGTGCTGCTCGACCTGGACGGCACGCTCAGCGACTCGGAGCCGGGCATCATGCGCTCGCTGCAGTGGGCGTGCGAGCTCGAGGGCTTCCCGATCCCGACCGAAGCCGAGGTCCGCTCGGTGATCGGGCCGCCGTTCGAGCTCGGGCTCCCGTCGATCGGCATCCCCGACGACGCCCTCGAGCGGGTGATCAACCGCTACCGCGAGCGCTACGAGGACATCGGCCTGTTCGAGAACACCCTCTACGACGGCGTGATCGAGATGCTCGACGCCATGACGACGGCCGGGTTGTCGCTGTCGATCGCCACGGCGAAGCCGGAGCGCACCGCCCTCCGGGTCATCGAGCACTTCGGGCTCACCGAACGCTTCGAGGTGATCGTGGGCGCCTCGCTGACCCCCGAACGGCGGGCCAAGGCGCAGATCATCACCCACACCTTGCACCGCCTCGGCATCCCGGCCGGGGTGCCCGAGATCGCCGAGCAGGTCATCATGGTCGGCGATCGCGACCACGACGTCCTGGGGGCGATGCACAACGGGATCGTGTGCATCGGCGTCACCTGGGGCTACGGCTCGCCGGAGGAGCTCTTGAAGGCCGGGGCCGTGAGCCTCGCAGAATCCCCGCCCGATGTTGCGACGATGGTGCACGGGACCTACCGTTCCCGGGACTGGTCATGAGCACCGACTCCCACGACCTCGACGTCGACGAACCCGACCTCCGCGAGCCCGTCGCCCTGGTGCCCGAGACCCCGGTGCCCGAGACCCCGGTGCCCGAGACCCCGGTGCCCGGGGCCGCCGTGCCGGGTTCGCCGCCGTCGGCGCCCGTCGCGGGCCCCGAGCGTCGCATCGATCCGCCGGCCGACCGATTCATGCGCCGTCTCCTGCGGCTCCCCGTCGACGGCGAGCGGGCCAGCGCCGCGGCCGCCCGGTCCGCGTTCCGGACCTCGATCGCCGTCGCCACGGTGCGGTGCCTGCTGATGTACATCGTGTTCCCGTTCGTGCTGCCCGCGGTCGGGCTCGCCGCAGGGGTCGGACCGGCCGTCGGTCTCGCGATCTCGGTCGTGGCGGTCGTCGCCATCACCATGAGCGTGCGGCGGTTCTGGCGAGCCGACCACTCGAAGCGCTGGCACTACACGATCCTCGGCGCGCTGGTCACGGTGTTCATGGTGTACCTGTTCGTCCGCGACCTCGTGACGTTGCTCGGCTGACGGAGGGACCTGACGGGTCGTCCGTCCGAACCGACGATCTGCCCGATGATCTCCCGACGATCTGCCCGATGATCTCCCGACGATCTGCCCGATGATCTCCCGATGATCTGCCCGACGATCTGCCCGATGATCTGGGGGTTGCATCGCAGAGGCCGTTAGGGATACCTTACGGACATGGCGATGGTGTGCCTCTGCCACGGGATCTCCGAGCGCAAGGTCCGTCGCGCCATCGACGCCGGGGCGATGAGCCTCGCCGAGGTCGGTGACCGGTGCGGCGCCGGCACGATCTGCCACGGCTGCCACCCGACGATCGAGGAACTGCTCGACGTGGCCGTCAGCGTCCGGCCCCGAACGGCATTCGCCTGAGCCGCGTCCCCGGTCCGCAGCGCCTCGACCCGCCGCCCGCGTCCACCACCTAGAGTCGGAACCATGCGAGGCCACGACGACGTCATCGAGATCCTCAACGAGGTGCTGACCGCCGAGCTCACGGCCGTCAACCAGTACTTCTTGCACGCCAAGCTGTGCGAGAACTGGGGCTACCACCGCCTCGCCGAGCACAGCCGGCACGAGTCGATCGGCGAGATGCGCCACGCCGAGCAGGTGACCGACCGGATCCTGTACCTCGAGGGCATGCCCAACTACCAGCGGTACTTCCCGCTCCGCGTCGGCGAGAACGTGCCCGAGCAGCTGCAGTCCGACCTCGACCTCGAGTACGCCGCCATCGACCGCCTGAACCGTGGCGTCGCCCGTGCCGTCGAGCTCGGAGACAACGGCACGCGCGAGCTGCTCGCCGGGATCCTCGTCAGCGAGGAGGAGCACGCCGACTGGCTCGAGACCCAACTCGAGACCATTCGCCAGATCGGCCTCGAGAACTACCTCGCCCAACAGATGCACTCCTGAGACGCGCTCCCGAGACGCGCTCCGGAGACGCGCTCCTGACCGCCGGGACGGACGCGCGCCCACCGCGGACGCCAGAAAACCGGGTCCCCGTTCGCGCGGCGCCGCCGGATGAGGCATGATGTCGGCCGGGGGCGACCGCCGAGATCTCATCGAGTTCGTCGGGATCACCGCCCCCGGGACAGCACAACCACCACAGAGCAGGGGGTCCTTCCGTGGAGATCAGCGTCACCGTCAACGGTGCAACCCACACGAGCGACGTCGAGCCACGCACGTTGCTCGTGCACTACGTGCGCGAGCATCTGGGCCTGACGGGCACCAACGTCGGCTGCGACACCTCCTCGTGCGGGGCGTGCTCGCTGCACCTCGACGGCGAGGCCGTCAAGAGCTGCACCGTGCTCGCCGTCCAGGCCGACGGCACCGAGATCACCACCATCGAGGGCATGGCGGCCGCCGACGGCACGCTGCACCCGATGCAGCAGGCGTTCATGGAGAACCACGGCCTCCAGTGCGGCTACTGCACACCTGGCATGGTGATGGCCGCCACCAGCCTGCTGCAGGAGAACCCGAGCCCGACCGAGGAGGACATCCGCCTCGGGCTCGAGGGGAACTTGTGCCGGTGCACCGGCTACCACAACATCGTCCAGGCCGTGATGGCCTGCGCCGCCGCACCGACGGCCTGACCCGTCGAGACCATGGAACTGGGGGGTTCTGTGACATGACCACCACCGATGCCACCACGGCGACCGCACCCGGGGTGATCGGCCAGCGTCTGCTGCGCCGCGAAGACCCCGCCCTGCTCACCGGTGAGGCCAAGTTCACCAACGACATGCACGTGCCCGGCGCGCTCCACCTGGCCGTGCTGCGCAGCCCGTACGCGCACGCCCGCATCACCAAGGTGGACGTGTCCGCGGCGCTCCAGGTCCCCGGCGTGCGGGCCGCCTACTCCGGCGCCGATCTGGCCGACCTGTGGGCGGCCCCGATGCCGTGCGCCTGGCCCGTCACCGACGACATGAAGAACCCGCCGCACCACCCGCTGGCCACCGACAAGGTGTGCTACGTGGGCGACGGTGTGGCGTGCGTCCTCGCCGACAGCGACACCGCCGCCCACGACGCGCTCGAGGCCATCGACGTCGAGTACGAGGCGCTCGAGGCCGTCACCGACCTGGAGGACGCGCTCTCCGACCGGGTCCTCGTCCACGAGGACCTCGGCACCAACACCAGCTACACCTGGGCGCTCAAGGTCGAGGAGTCCGAGGGCGCGGTCGACCGAGCGTTCGCCGAGGCGGCCCACACCGTCAGCGAGCGCTACGTCCAGCAGCGCCTGATCCCGATGGCGATGGAACCGCGGGCGGTGCTCTCGATGCCGCAGCCCTTCGGCGGCGACGTCACGCTGTACTCGGCCACCCAGGTGCCCCACATCTTGAAGGTGATGACCGCGATCACGCTCGGCATCGGTGAGCACCAGGTGCGCGTCGTCGCCCCGTCCGTCGGCGGCGGGTTCGGTTCCAAGCTCAACGTGTACGCCGAGGAGCTGCTGTGCGTGGCGCTGTCGCGCAAGCACGGCGTCCCGGTGCGCTGGAACGAGACCCGCTCGGAGAACACGATGGCCACCATCCACGGCCGGGGTCAGATCCAGCACATCGAGCTGGCCGCCGACGACAACGGCAAGCTGACCGGCATCCGTGTCCGCCTCATCGGCGACATGGGTGCCTACCTACAGCTCGTGACGCCGGGGATCCCCCTGCTCGGTGCGTTCCTCTACGCCGGCGTGTACGACCTGCCCAAGGCGTACGACTTCGAGTGCACGTCGGTGTTCACCACCATGACCCCGACCGACGCCTACCGGGGCGCCGGCCGCCCGGAGGCGACGTACGCCATCGAACGGGCGATGGACGCCCTCGCCGGCGAGGTCGGCGTCGATCCGCTCGAGCTGCGGCGCCGCAACTTCATCCCGACCGAGTCGTACCCGTACGAGGCGTTCAGCGGCCTGACGTACGACTCCGCCAACCACGACGGCGCCGCCACGATGGCCGCCGAGATGCTCGGCTACGACGAGCTGCGGGCCCGCCAGGCCGAGCAGAACGTCGACGGTGCCTCGAAGCGGATCGGGATCGGCGTCTCGTCGTACTTCGAGATGTGCGGTCTCGCACCGTCGCGGGTGCTCGCCTCGCTCAACTACGGCGCCGGCGGCTGGGAGGCCGCCACCGTCCGGGTGCTGCCCACGTCGAAGGTGCAGGTCGTCACGGGTTCCACCCCGCACGGCCAGGGCCACGAGACCTCGTGGTCGATGATCGCGGCCGAGAAGCTCGGCATCGCCCCCGAGGACATCGACGTGCTGCACTCCGACACCGCCGTCTCGCCACTCGGGCTCGACACGTACGGGTCGCGGTCGCTGCCCGTCGGTGGCGTCGCCGTGGCGATGGCCTGCGACAAGGTGATCGACAAGGCCAAGCAGATCGCCGCCCACCAGCTCGAGGCGTCGCCCGACGACCTCGAGTTCGCCGGCGGTGCGTTCACCGTGAAGGGGTCGCCCGACCGGACGATGCCGCTCGCCGCGATCGCCTTCGAAGCGTTCACCGCCCACGACCTGCCCGACGGCCTCGAGCCCAACCTCGAGGCCCAGGTCACCTACGACCCGCCGAACTTCTCGTGGCCGTTCGGCACGCACATGTGCGCGGTCGAGGTCGACGTCGACACCGGCGAGATCGAGATCCTGAAGTACGTCGCCATCGACGACTGCGGGGTCCAGGTCAACCCGCTCATCGTGGACGGCCAGGTCCACGGCGGCGTCGTGCAGGGCATCGCCCAGGCGCTGTACGAAGAAGCCGTCTACGACACCGACGGCAACCTCACGACCTCGACGCTGGCCGAGTACCTCGTGCCGGCGGCGAGCGACGTGCCGCCGATCACGACCGGGCACACGGTCACGCCGTCGCCCACCAACCAACTCGGCGTCAAGGGGGTCGGCGAGGCCGGCACCATCGGCGCCGCACCCGCGGTCATCAACGCGGTGGTCGACGCCCTCTCGGGCCTCGGCGTCCGCGACGTCCCCATGCCCGCCAGCCCGCTCAACGTCTGGAACGCCATCAACCACGCCCAGGAGGCCCCGAAGTGATCCCCGCCGCTTTCGACTACGTCCGTGCCGGCTCCGCCGAGGAGGCCGTCAGCCTGATCGCCGAGCACGGCGAGGACGCCAAGTTCCTCGCCGGCGGCCACAGCCTCCTGCCGCTGATGAAGCTCCGGCTCGCCCAACCCACGGTGCTGATCGACATCGGCCGGGTGAACGACCTGTCGTACGTGCGCGACGGCGGCGACCACGTGGCGATCGGCGCGCTCACCCGCCACATGGACGTCGAGACCTCCGACGTGCTGCGCGAGCACGCCCCGCTGCTCGCCCACGCCGCCAGCCACGTGGGCGACCCGCAGGTGCGTCACCGCGGCACGATCGGCGGGTCGATCGCCCACGCCGACCCGGCCTCCGACCTGCCCGCGGCCACGCTCGCGCTCGGCGCGACCTACGTCGTGCAGGGCCCGAACGGCACCCGCGAGATCGCCGCCGCCGATTTCTACGAGGGGTTCCTCACGACGTCGATGGCCGCCGACGAGATGCTCACCGAGATCCGCGTCCCGAAGATGGGCGGCGCCGGATGGGGCTTCCAGAAGTTCAACCGGCGCGCCCAGGACTGGGCGATCGTCGGCGTGGCCGCCTGGCGCCGCAACGGCGACGCCGGGGTCGCGCTGGTCAACATGGGGTCGGTGCCGATCCTGGCGTCGAGCGTCGCGTCGGCACTCGCCGGCGGCGCCTCGATCGACGACGCCGCCGAGCAGGCCGCCGCCGAGGCCGACCCGCAGGCCGACCTCAACGCCAGCGTCGAGTACCGCATCCACCTCGCCAAGGTGCTCACCCGCCGGGCGCTCGAGGCCGCGTCCGGCTGACCGGACGATCCCCGAGAGCGCCGACGTCACCGGCAGAGCGCGATCTCACCCGGTCGGGTGGCGCATGGATGCTCCACGCCGTCATCGGCCGACCCGGCGGGCACTGCGCCCGCTCCGAGCGTCGCCACACCGAACACGACGCACGCGATCGCGCATCGGTTCGGTCGCGTCCGACGTGGCCGATGGTTGTACACGGCGCCGCTCATCGCTGCCTCCCGTAGGAGTACGGGTCGAGCACCGAGACCTCGGTGATCGAATCGACCGGCAGACCGTTGCAGTCCGCGGCGGCGCGCACCGCCTCGGGCGACGGGCCGTCGTAGACGCAGAACGTGGCCGTCCGGTCGCGCGACACGTAGCTGTGCAGCCACGTCACCCCCTCGGTGGCGTTCTTCTCGATCACACCGCGGACGAGCTCGGCACCGGCTCCGTCGTTGCCGATGTCGAGTCCCCCGGGGAACGTGCGCTGGATCACGTAGCGTGCCATGTGGGCATCCTCCTGTGTGCCTGCGACCGGCTGATCCGGCCGTCACACCGGAACGTACGGACGACCGTGTGGGGGACGCATCGGGGCGCCACCCCCATCTTGGGCGTGTCGCACCCCCAGATCGCAGCCCGGCCGGCCGTCAGCAGTCTCCGGACACGGCGGCGACGGCTTCGGCCCGGGTGCGGACACCGAGCTTCGTGAGAACGGCCGACACGTGGTGCTCGACGGTCTTGGCCGAGATGAACAACCGGTCGGCGATCTCGGCGTTCGACAACCCGTCACCGAGCAGGGCGAGCACCTCGGCCTGCCGCGCCGTGAGGCCCGCCGGGTGCGCCCGTGTCGTCGGCCGCGGCCCGCGGGGGATCGAGCCGATGTCACGTCCCCGCAGTGCGGCGCGCAGGCGACCGGCGGCCGGCCGGGCACCGAGCGCATCGAAGGTGTCCAGTGCCCGCAGCGCCGCGTCGTCGTCGCCGTCCGACAACGCAAGCGCCTCCTCGTAGGGGCACCCGAGAGCGTGCCACGTCTCGGCAGCACCCTCCCAGTCGCCGAGCATCTGGAGCCGGAACGGCTCGGCGGCGCGGGGCGGCGGGGCATCGAGGCCACCGTTCATCCACAACCAGAACGCGATCTCGCCCTGCGCCCACGCACTGTCGGTCGCGAGCGCCCGCTCGTACAACGGTTGCAGCAGCTCGACCGCCGGCGCGCTCCGACCGTGCAGCCAGTGGAGCTCGGCCAGCGCACACACCGCCGGCCACAGGTGCTGGAGCGCTCCCGACCTGCCGAGGTCGACGGCGCGTTCGAGCGCCTCCACGGCACCCGGGTCACCCCGCCGGACCCGCACCCGACCGATCACCGCGAGCGCGGTCACCTTGACGAAGCTCGCCGACGCGCCACCCCACCAGTCGTGTCCGCGCAGACGCTCCACCGCCTCGGTCCACCGTCCCTGCTCGAGATCGATCCTCGCCATCCATCCGTGGCCGTACGCGACCGCCTGGTCGGCATCGCGACGGACGCCGAGCTCGATGGCACGAGCGAGGTGCCGACGGGCGGGCTCGTAACGCCGGACCTCGCCGAGACCACTGCCGAGGTTGCCCACCACGGTGGCCGCGTGACCGCCGTGGCCGAGGTGCTCCGCGGCCCGGAGGGCCTCGAGCATCACGCGCTCGCCCTCGTCGGCGTCGCCGGTCACGATCTCTGCACAACCGAGCGCGTGGAGCGACCGGATGATGCCCTCGTCGTCGTCGAGCGATCGTGCGAGGTCGAGCGCTCGCCGAGCATGGCCGACGGCCGCGTCGTACCGGCGGTCGACCATGGCCTGCTGGGCGACTTGGGCGAGCGCCCGGACGAGGGCCGTGCTCGGCCCGTCGCTCGTGAGCACTTCGATCGCCTCGTCGAGATCGGCGCCGATGGGGTCGAGCATGTTGGCGTACCACCGCACCTGGGCCCGCGCGACCAGGGCGCGACCGAGCAACTCCGGGTCGTCGACCTCACGTGCCCGTTCGACTGCGGCGTCCGCTCGGCGGAGCGCTTCGGAGATCCGGTCGAGGGTGAGCAGCGCCGGGGAACACTCGACGAGCAGGGCGGCCTCGTCGCGCCGCGAGAGTCGGGCGCCGTGATCGAGCACGGCGCCGTACAGATCGGCTGCCTGACGCAGCGCGCCACGGACCGACGCCTGGCGGGCTGCGGTCGTCGCGTGCTCCACCACCAACTCGGTGTCGCCGGCGCCGATCGCGTGATGGGCCAGGCGCGCATGGTCGTCGGACCCCTCCGCGATCAAGAGGTCGAGCATCGACCGGTGCAGCGAGGCAGCGCGGAACGGATCGAGCGACTCGAGCACGGCCAGGCGCGCGAGCTCGTGGCGGAACCGGAGGTCGGCACCATCGGTCACGAGCACCGCCGACGAGCCGACCCGCTCGAGCACCTCGTGACCCACGCCCGCCAGCTCGACGGCGTGACGGGCCGACAGGTCGCGAGGAGCGACGGCCACGGCGTCGGCGAGTGCCCGCACGTCGTGGTCGAGCGTGGCCAGCCGGGCCAGGACGGCGTCGCGCACCGTCGCCGGTACCGTCTCGCCCGAGGCCAGCAGCTCGGTGACGAAGAAGGCGTTGCCTCCGGTGATCCGGTGGATCTCGTCGGCCCGGAGGCCGCCGGAGCCCGCCCTCAGCTCGCGCACCGCGTCCACGCTGAGCGGAGGGATCTCGAGCCGCGACACGGCGCCGCCGCCTGTCGCCAGCTCGCCGAGGACCCGTGCGAGCGGGTGGGTCGTGCCGACCTCGTCGCCGCGATAGGTCACGACCGTCACCGCGCTCGTGAGCGCGACACGCCGGCCGACATAGCGGAGCATGTCGAGCGTCGCAGCGTCGGCCCAGTGCACGTCCTCGATCACCAGCACCGTGGGCGCGTCGCACAGCCGCTCCAGCACCCGGTCGAAGATCGCGTACGGGTCGAGCTGGCCCTCTGGCAACGCGCCGAACCCGGACTCGGGCCGGCGGGCCACGTCGAGCAACGGCCCGAGCGGGCGCGGCGTGGTGAGCGGGTCGCAGTGGCCGACCAGCGTGTCGGGACGGGGGTCGCGATCACGTGCGTCTGCCAGGAACCGTTCGACCAGCGACGACTTCCCCGCCCCCGCCTCACCGGACACGAGCACCATGCGGCCGCGGCCGCGGATCGCGTCGTCGAGCGCCTCGCTCAAGCGCTCGAGCAGGTGGCCGCGCTCGAGCAGCACCCCATCGCCCTCCACCCCACGCGAGGGTAGCCCGGGCTACAGCAACGCCGCGTAGGCGCCGCCGTCGACGTGCAGCTGCACCCCGGTCGTGAACCGGGCGTGCTGGCTGCACAAGAACGCGACGACCTTGCCGAAGTCGTCGGGCTCCCCCATCGGGACGTCCGGATCGTCGCCGAAGAGCGACCGGACCCGGTCGGTCCGGTGGAGACCGGGCTGCACGCTGTTGACCGTCACACCGTCGGCAGCGACCTCGCGTGCCAGCGTCTTCAGGAATCCGGTCGCCCCGGCGCGGGCGGTGTTCGACAGGATCAGCTCCGGCATCGGCTGACGCACCGCGACCGACGTGATCGCCACGACCCGACCCCACCCCTGCGCCTGCATCGACGGCACGGCCGCCTTGCACATCGCCACGACCGACATCAGGTTCATGTCGAGCGCCGACGGATAGGCGTCGACCGGTGTCGAGGCGAAGTTCCCGGCCGGCGGCCCACCACCGTTGGTGACGAGGATGTCGAGCCCGCCGAGCGCCTCGGTGGCGGCCTCGACGAACCCGGCGCTGCCCTCGGCGGTGGCCACGTCGGCGACGATCGGGAGGCACCCGTGGCCGATGCTCGCCGCCGCGTCGTCGATGCGGGCGCGATCGCGACCGCAGATCACGACACGGACCCCCTCGGCGGCGAGCGCAGCGGCGCTGCCGTATCCGAGCCCCGCCGAGGCCGCGGCGACGGCGGCTCGCTTCCCATCGATCCCCAGATCCATGTTCACGGACCGTAGCGGCTCGTGCCGTCTAGACTCCTCCCACACCTCCGGAGGCGAGCGATGCGTCGGTCCGACGACGGCGACCGAGTTGGAACCGAGCGTGCCGACACCCGCCACCTCGACGCGATCGCGGATGCCGACACCCGGCCGTTCTGGCTCGACGGCGCCGAGGCACCGGCGTCGAACCCGACACTCGTCCGCACGGTGTCGTGCGACCTGTGCGTGGTCGGCGGGGGGTACACCGGTCTCTGGACGGCGATCATCGCGAAGGAGCGCGACCCGTCGCTCGACGTCGTGCTCGTCGAGGCCGACGAGGTCGCCTCGGCGGCGAGCGGGCGCAACGGCGGCTTCATGGAGTCGACCCTCACCCACGGCGTCGCCAACGGCCAGGCCCGCTTCCCCGACGAGATCGAGCTGCTCGAGGAGCTGGGGCTGGCCAACCTCGACGAGATCGAGGCCGCGATCGAGCGCTACGACATCGACTGCGGCTACGAGCGGACCGGGGTGATCGACGTCGGCACCACCGCCCACGCGCCGAGCTACCTCGACCAGCTCCGCGACGATCATCGCCAGCTGCAGGATCTCGGCCAACACGTCACGTGGCTCGATGCCGATGCCGTGCGCGCCGAGGTCGACTCGCCGACCTACACCGGCGGGCTGTGGCGCCACGACCGCGCGGCCCTCGTCGACCCCGCCCGCCTCGCCTGGGGGTTGAAGGCGGCCGCCGAGTCGCTCGGTGTGCGCATCTTCGAACACACCCGCGCGAGCGCCGTCGAGCGCGACGGCCTCGGTGTGCGCGTCCGCACCCCGCTCGGCACGGTCCGGGCCGGCCAGGTCGCCCTCGCCACGAACGCCTTCCGGCCGCTGCTGCGCCGTCTCCGCCACTTCATCGTCCCGGTGTACGACTACTGCCTCGTCACCGAACCGCTCTCCCCCACCCAGCTCGCCGAGATCGGGTGGCGCAACCGCCAGGGGCTCGCCGACATCCCGAACCAGTTCCACTACTACCGCCTGACGTCCGACCAGCGGATCCTGTGGGGCGGCTTCGACGCGATCTACCACTGGCGCGGCAAGATGTCGTCGGAGCTCGAGAGCCGCCCCGAGACGTGGGCCACCCTGAGCCGCCACTTCTTCGACACCTTCCCGCAGCTCGAGGACGTCCGGTTCACCCACTCGTGGGGCGGCGTCATCGACACGTCCAGCCGGTTCTCGGTGTTCTGGGGCCGGGCGATGGGTGGTCGGGTCGCGTACGCCCTCGGGTACACCGGCCTCGGCGTCGGAGCGTCGCGGTTCGGCGGTGAGGTGATGCTGGACCTGCTGTGGGGGCGGCGGAGTCGGGCGACCGAGACCGAGTTCGTCCGGAGCAGGCCCCTGCCGTTCCCGCCCGAGCCGTTCCGGTTCCTCGGCATCCAGGCGACCCGCTGGTCGCTCGACCGCGAGGATCGCACCGGCCGTCGCAACCTGTGGCTGCGGACCCTCGACCGCGTCGGCCTCGGCTTCGACAGCTGAACGGGCGGGCACCCCCGAACCGTCTGCCCGAACCGACCGGATCCCGTCGGTTCGGGCAGACAGGTCGGGTCGGGGTCGGTAGCGTGGCGACGGTGACACCAGATGACGTCGCCCGCGCGCTCACCGAGCACGGCTACCTCCCCGACGACGGCCTCGCCACCGCCGTCTTCCTCGCCCTGTCGCTGCAGCGTCCGCTGCTCCTCGAGGGGGAAGCGGGGGTCGGCAAGACCGAGCTCGCCAAGGTCCTCGCGACCTGGACCGGCGGTGAGCTGATCCGACTCCAGTGCTACGAGGGCATCGACGCCGCGCAGGCCGTCTACGACTGGGACTACTCGCGCCAGCTGCTGCACCTCCGGGCGGCCGAGGCGAGCGGCGAGACGACCGGGCGAACCGCGGACGCGCTCGAGGCTGAGCTGTACCACGAGCGGTTCCTCGTCAAGCGGGCGCTCCTGCGGGCGATCGAGCACCGGGAAGGACCCCCACCCGTGCTGTTGATCGACGAGATCGACCGCGCCGACGACGAGTTCGAGGCGTACCTGCTCGAGGTCCTGTCCGACTTCCAGATCACCGTGCCCGAGCTCGG
>SKSP01000264.1 GCA_007122945.1 Ilumatobacteraceae bacterium
CGGTCGGGTCGTCGGTCGGGTCGTCGCCGGGTTCCTCGTCGCCGGTCGGGTCGTCGCCGGGTTCGTCGTCGCCAGGTAGCTCGTCGTCGGGGGTGCCCGGCGCGAAGGGGAGCACCGAGAGCCAGACGGTGAACGCAGCGGTGGCCGCGGCGGCGATCCAGAACGCGGTCCGCCACGTCCCGCCGGCGGCGAGCGTGCCGGCGAGCAGCACCGGACCGGCGACGTCGCCCGCGGTCCCCCACAGGTTGACCTGACGCAGTCGCCGCGGGAGCTCTCCGTGCCGGCCGCGTGCCCGCACGGCGAGCTCGATCTCCGCGCCGTGCACCATGAGCGTGGCGGCGAACCCCCAGACGGTGGCCGCGACGAACAGCGCGACCGCGGAGGCCCCGAGCGCGAACCAGGCGAGCGCGACGGCCGTCAGCGCGGCCCCGCCCACGACGGTCGCGCGGCGGCCGGTCCGGTCGGTGCGCGCGATCAGCCACAATCCCGGGAGCGACCCGAGGTACGGCCCGGCCAGCAGGACCGTCAGCGCGGTGTAGGTCAGGCCGAGGTCGGCGCGGAGCTGCTCGATGGCTCCATCGGGCAGGAACGAAGTCGACTCGTCGAGGAAGCGGACGAGCAGCAGCCCGCCGAGCAGCGCCGTCGGGGCGCGGGCGATCAGCCGGGCGAGACGGGCTGGTGGGCGTTCAGCAGGTCAACATCGGCGCACGCCGACATCCTAGGCGTCCGTCCAACGCCGACGGATCTTGGACGCCGCGTGACGGCGCACGCCGGCCCGAACCTCGGGTCGAGCCGGGTGGACTACGCTGGCGGGTGCGCCGACGCGCGTCGGCGTCCGACAAGGAGGCACGGGATGAGCGTGTACAAGGTCGTCGAGATCATCGGCACGAGCAGCGAATCCTGGGAGGACGCTGCCATGACGGCGGTCCACAAGGCTCGCGAGTCCATCCGCCAGCTCCGCATCGCCGAGGTCGTCGAACAGGACCTCGGCCTCGACGAGGACGGCACGGCCACGTTCCGGACGAAGCTGCGCGTGTCCTTCAAGTACGAAGACGGCTAGGCACGACGACGACGGCCAGGCACCGACGACGACGGTCAGGTCTCCTCGGCCGGCGGGACGAGCTGGCGCAGGAGCGTGACCAGGTGGCTGGCGGGGTCGTCGCGGGCCGCGCGGGGGAGTGGGACGACGAGTTGCTTGGCGTCCTCTTTCAGCTTGGCGTCGCGGGCCAGTCGCTTGAGGCGCATCGACTCGCTGAGCTTGAGCTCGACCGGCGCCAGCTTCGCCTGTCCGGGCCGGCCCGGTGAGCCCGGGTTGATCTGGACGTCGACGATGCCGAGCCGGTGGCATTCGGCGCGCAGCGACCCGATCGCGACGAGCGCCTCGGCGGCCGGCGGCAGCGGGCCGTAGCGGTCCTCCCACTCGGCGCGCACGTCGTCGACCTCGGCCTGGGTGGTGACGGCGGAGAGCCGGCGGTAGGCCTCGAGCCGCAGCTCCTCCTTCTGCACGTAGTCGGCCGGGAGGTGGGCGTCGGTCGGCACGTCGAGCCTGAGCTCGCGGGGAGCGGCGACCGGCTCGCCCTTCATCTCGGCGACGGCTTCGGTCACCATCTGGCAGTACAGGTCGTACCCGACGGCGGCGATGTGGCCGGACTGGGCCTCGCCGAGCAGGTTGCCGGCGCCGCGGATCTCGAGGTCGCGCATGGCGATCTTGAACCCCGAACCGAGGTCGGTCGACTCGCCGATCGTCCGCAGCCGCTCGTAGGCCTCCTCGGTGAGCACCTTGTCGCGCGGGTGGAACAGGTAGGCGTAGGCGCGGCTGCCGCTACGCCCGACCCGGCCGCGGAGCTGGTGCATCTGGCCGAGGCCGAGCAGGTCGGAGCGCTCGACCACGAGCGTGTTCACCGTCGGCATGTCGATGCCCGACTCGATGATGGTCGTGCACACGAGGACGTCGTATTCGCCGGCCCAGAAGTCGACGACGACCTGTTCGAGCGTGCCCTCGTCCATCTGGCCGTGGGCGACGGCGATGCGCGCCTCGGGCACGAGCTGGCGCAGCCGGGCTGCGGCGGTCTCGATCGACTGCACCCGGTTGTGGACCCAGAAGACCTGGCCCTCGCGCAGCAGCTCGCGGCGGATCGCCTCGATGGCGACCCGCTCGTCGTACTCGCCGACGTAGGTGAGGATCGGCTGGCGGTCGGCGGGCGGGGTCTGCAGCAGCGACAGGTCGCGGATGCCGACGAGGCTCATCTCGAGCGTGCGCGGGATCGGCGTCGCGGACAGCGTGAGCACGTCGACGTTCGTCTTGAGTTGCTTCATCGCCTCCTTGTGCTGCACGCCGAAGCGCTGCTCCTCGTCGACGACGAGCAGGCCGAGGTCCTTGAAGCGGACCCCCTCGGACAGCAGGCGGTGGGTGCCGATCACGCACTGCACCTCGCCATCGGCGATCCCGGTGATCACCTTCTTGGCCTGCCCGGGCGTGAGGAACCGCGACAGCACCTCGACGCGGATCGGGTAGCCGGCGAAGCGATCGGCGAACGTGTTGCCGTGCTGGGTGGCGAGCAGCGTCGTGGGCGCCAGCACGGCCACCTGCTTGCCGTCCTGGATCGCCTTGAACGCGGCCCGGATGGCGACCTCGGTCTTGCCGAACCCGACGTCGCCGCAGAGCAGCCGGTCCATCGGGAACGCCTGCTCCATGTCGGCCTTGACCGCCTCGATCGCGGTCCGCTGGTCGGGGGTCTCGACGTAGCCGAACGAGTCCTCCATCTCGTGTTGCCACGGCGTGTCCTGCCCGAACGCGTGGCCCGTCGCGTTGACCCGCTGCTGGTACAGGACCACGAGCTCCTGGGCGATCTCGCGCACGGCGGAGCGGACCCGGCTCTTGGCCTTGGCGAAGTCGCTGCCACCGAGCCGGTGCAGCGTCGGGGCCTCACCGCCGGAGTACTGCCGGAGCGCGTCGATCTGGTCGGACGGCACGTACAGCTTGTCGCCGCCCTTGTAGGCGACGAGCAGGTAGTCGCGCTCGATGCCGCCGATCGCGCGCGTGACCATGCCCTCGTACTTGCCGACCCCGTGCTGGTGGTGGACGACGTAGTTGCCGGGCTTGAGGTCCTCGAAGCTGCCGACCGCCTCACGGCGACGCGGCCGTGCCGTGCGGTGGGCGCGGCGACGCCCGGTGAGGTCCGCCTCGGCGACGATCGCGAGGCGTGCGCCGGGCAGCGTGCAGCCGCGGTGGAGTGGCGCGACGACGACGTGACCCCCCGGCTTCGTCAGATCGACGGCGCCGCGGTCCGATGTCACGACGGGGAAGTCGAGGCCCTGTTCGAGCAGCAGTGACCGCAGTCGTTCGGCCGACCCGGTGCCGTCGGCAGCGACGACGACCCGGTACCGCTCGCCGATCAGCTGGGCGAGCCGCTCGGCCAGGCCGCTGGGGTCGCCGCCGACCGGTCCCCAGCCGGATGCCTGCACGACCGGTGTGTCGGGCGAGTCGGGGGTGCCGTCGATCGTCCAGAACGTGCCGCCGGACCGCAGGAGGACGTCCGGTTCGGCGTGCAGGCGGGGGAAGCTCTTGTCCGGGTCGCGCTCCCACGTCGAGGCGAGCGCGCGGGCGAGGTCGTCCTCCTCGGCGAGCAGGTCGGTCGCCCGGTCGCGCATCCGGCGTGGCTCGACGAGCACGACCTTGGCGCGCTCGGGGAGCACGTCGGTGAGCAGCCGTTCGTCGTCGACGAGCCACGGCAGCCACGACTCCATCCCGTCGAAGTGGAGTCCGTCGGCGAGCCGTTCCCACTGCTCGCGGCCCCACGGCTCGGTCCCGACGAGGGTGGCCGCGCGGGTGCGCACGTCGTCGTCGGGGAGCAGTTCGCGGGCGGGGAACACGAGCGCCTCGGCGAGGTCGTCGGTGGATCGCTGGTCGTTGACGGCGAAGCGGGTCAGCCGGTCGACCTCGTCGCCCCAGAGGTCGATCCGGATGGGTGCGTCGGCCGTGGACGGGAACACGTCGACGATCGACCCGCGCCGGGCGAACTCGCCGCGGTGCTCGACGAGCTCCTCGCGGCGGTAGCCGAAGCGGACCAGTTCCGCGGTCAGCTCGTCGGGGTCGACCACGGCACCGGGCCGGACGGTGATCGGCTCGACCTCGTTGGCGCCGGGGCCGAGCTTCTGCAGCAGCGAGCGCACCCCGGCGACGACGACCGCGGGGGACCGTTCCTCGTCGCGCAGCCGCCACAGCAGCTCGGGCCGAGCGCCCATCGTCTCGACGTTCGGGCTGACGCGCTCGAACGGCAGCGTCTCCCACGCGGGGAACAGGGCGACCTCACCGGCGGGCAGGAACCGGGAGATGTCGTCGGCGAGCTGACCGGCCATCGTCCCGGTGGGGCACGCCACGACGATCGGGCGCCGGCTCGACAGGTGGGCGAGCGCGGCGATCGTGATCGGCCGCGCCACCTCGCTCACGGCGAGGCGGGCACCCGGCTCCCCGAGCGCCCGCGTCACGCCGGCCTCGTCCCGGAGCAACCCCGCCAGATCCGCCAACGCCCCCGTTCCGTCCGCGCCGATCGACCGGTTTCCGCCGGTTGCCGCGGACGGTTCGGAGGGCGCCCCCGTTCCGTCCGCGCCGATCGACGGGTTCGCGCCGGTTGCCGCGGACGGTTGGGAGCGTGGTGTGGCCGTTCCGTCCGCGCCGATCGACGGGTTCGCGCCGGTTGCCGCGGACGGTTGGGTGGTGGTCATCGGGCGTGGACGGTGCGCATGGCGGCGTCGAGGCCGTCGGTGACGATCAGTTCGACGGCGTCCGCGGCCTGTTCGACCGCGACGTCGAGGAGCTCGCGCTCGCGCGCCGGGAGCTTGGACAGGACGTGGCCGGCGCCGCGCTCCTTGCTGGGCGGCTTGCCGACGCCGATCCGGACGCGGAGGAAGTCCTGGGTCTTCAGGTGCTGGGTGATGCTGCGCAGACCGTTGTGCCCGGCGAGGCCGCCGCCGGCCTTCACCCGGACGGTGCCGGGTGCGAGGTCGAGCTCGTCGTGGACGACGATGACGCGGGCCGGGTCGTCGAGCTTGTAGCGGCGCACGAGCGCGCCGACCGACTGACCGGACTCGTTCATGAACGTCAGTGGGAACGCCAGCACGACCCGTTCGTCGCCGATGCGAGACTCGGCCACGAGCGCGTTGTCGCGGCCGCCCTTCATCGTGTCACCACGCCGGCGGGCGAGCACCTGGACGGTCTCCTCGCCGACGTTGTGGCGGGTGCGGGCGTACTTCGGGCCGGGGTTGCCGAGCCCGACGACGAGCCAGTCGAACGGCGTGCCGCCCTTCCCGGCGCGTCGGCGCAGGATCACTCGGCGTCGTCGGACGCCGCGGCGTCGCCGCCCCCGGCACCCTCGCGCTCGCCGCCCTCGCCCTCGGCCGCCTCGGCCTCGGCACCCTCGACCTCGTCGGCCTCGGGCTCCTCCTCGGGCTCCTCGCGCATGACGAGCACGGTGACGACCGGGCTCTCCGGGTCGCCGGTCGCGACGACGCCCTCGGGCAGCGCGACGTCGGCGAGCCGGATCACCGAGTCCATCGTCATCTCGGAGATGTCGACGACGATCTCGTCGGGGATCAGACGCGGGGTGGTCGAGACCTCGATCGAGTCGACCGATGGGTCGACCAGGCCGTTGTTGTTGGTCACCTCGGTGGCCTCGCCCTCGAGCCGCAGCGGGATCGACACGACGATCTCCTCGGTGAGGTTGATCTGGATGAAGTCGACGTGGGTGACCTCGCGCCGGGTCGGGTGACGCTGGACCTCCTTGATGATCGCCGGGTACACGTTGCCGTCGACGGTGAGGTCGAGCACCGTGTTCATGCCGGATGGGCCGGACAGCGCCTGGCGCAGGTCGCGGCGTGCGACCGCGATGCTGATCGGCTCCATGCCCTGGCCGTAGACGACGGCGGGGATGGTGTCGGTGGCGCGCATCCGGCGCGCCGCGGCGCTCCCGGTGGGGCGGCCGGATTCGGCAACGAGAACGGTGTCAGACATGGTGGTCGGGCCTCGGGGCGTCAGAGTGTGATCGGTCTGCGGGATCGCGGAAGAACCTGCGACGGCGCACGACGATGCTACCGGCGGCTGTCGTCGTCCCCCACCCTCACGGATGCGCACGGCGACCACGTGGACGGCGTGGCCCGGCGGGTCGTCAGGCGAGGTTCTCGCCGTCGAAGATCTCGCTGACGCTCGTGTCGTCGAAGACGGCCGACAGCGCTTCGGCGATGATCTCGGCGACCGACAGCACCTCGATGTTCGGGAGCTGCTTCTCGGCCGGGAGCGGGAGCGTGTTGGTGAGCACGACCTTGGCGATCGGGGCGTTCTTCAGTCGGTCGATCGCCGGGCCGGACAGCACACCGTGGGTCGCCATCGCCCACACCTCGCTGGCGCCGCGCTCGAGGAGGATCTCGGCGGCCGAGATGATCGTGCCGGCGGTGTCGATCATGTCGTCGGTCAGGATGCACAGGCGTCCGGCGACGTCGCCGATCACCTCCATCGCCTCGGCCGTGTTGGCCATGCCCTTGGGCCGCCGCTTGTAGACGAACGCCAGGCTGGCGTCGCAGTCGCCGAGGTGCTGGGCCATCCGCTGGGCGACCTTGATGCGGCCGGCGTCGGGGGAGACGATGACCGGCTCGTGCGGTGCATGCTCGCGGATGAACTTCTCGTGCACCGGGGTGGCGGTGAGGTGGTCGACCGGGCCGTCGAAGAAGCCCTGGATCTGCCCGGAGTGGAGGTCGATCGAGATCATCCGCTTGGCGCCGGCGACCTTGAACATGTCGGCGACCAGCCGGGCGGTGATCGGCTCGCGGCCCTCGGCCTTGCGGTCCTGGCGGGCGTAGCCGTAGAACGGGCACACGGCCGTGATCCGCTTCGCCGAGGCGCGGTGCGCGGCGTCGCACATCACGAGCTGCTCCATGATCGAGTCGTTGACCGAACGGCCGTCGACGCCGTAGTGGCTCTGCATCACGAACACGTCGCTGCCACGGACGCTCTCGGCGAAGCGCGGCTTCACCTCGCCGTTGGCGAACTCGACGATGTTCGGGTTCC
>SKSP01000515.1 GCA_007122945.1 Ilumatobacteraceae bacterium
ACCCCGGCGTAGAACTCGACGTTGGCCCGCAGACGACGCTCGGGCTTGTGCTCGGCGAGCATGCGGACGACGCCGTCCTCGACCGCGTTGGCGAGCTCCACGAACCGCCGCTGCTCCCGTGTGCGCGCGAGCCCGGGCGCGAGGCCGGCGAGCATCACCGAGCGAGGGTCGGCGGTCCGGTAGACGGGATGACCGAAGCCCATGATCCGATCGCCGCGCCGGATCAAGGGGCCGACGACCTCGTCGATCCGATCGGCCGACCCGACCGCGTCGATGAGGTCGAGTGCCCGGCTCGGTGCGCCGCCGTGGAGCGGGCCGCTCATCGCACCGATCGCGGCCACCAGGCACGCGCCGACGTCCGCGCCGGTCGATGCCACGACACGGGCCGTGAACGTGGAGGCGTTGAAACCGTGGTCGATCGTGGCGATCAGGTACTGCTCGACGGCGCGCACGTGTCCGGGAGGGGCCTCGCGGCCGTGCAGCATCCACAGCAGGTTGGCGGCGTGACCGAGGTCGCCGCGGGGCTCGATCGGATCCAGGCCGGCGCGGAGCCGATGCAGCGCGCACAGCAGCGTGGGGGTGACGGCAGCGAGCGCGATCGCGTCGTGGCGGCGCTCGGACGGATCGGCGTCGACGACCGGGCGACAAGCGCGCGCGGTGGCGACCACCGACAGCGCGGTGCGCAGTCCGTCGAGCGTCGAGCCACCCCTCGCGAGGGTGGCCAGCACGTCGTCGAAGCTCGTCGGGAGCTCCCGACCCGTCCGCACCTCCGCCGAGAAGCCCTCCCGTTCCTCGGGACCTGCGGGGAGCGAGCCGTCGAGGACGAGCTGCCAGACGTCCTCGAACGTCCGCTCGCGGGCGAGCTCGATCGCGTCGTGGCCGCGGTAGTGGTACATGCCGGCCTCACCGAGCACGTCGCCGATCGACGTCTCCGTCACCGCGACACCCTTCAGCCCCGGGGGGACGTCGATGAGAGTTGGAGGCTGCGGGGTCGCGATCGTCGCCATGTCCACAAGGGTGAACGCGTTCCGACCATAGATCAACGTTGATTATCGTCAATGCCGTGGAGTACCTGAGCACCCCGCAGGCGGCCCGCCGGCTCGGGGTCAAGCCCGCGACCCTGTACGCGTACGTGAGTCGTGGTGTGCTCACCCGTCACCGGACACCGGACGGCCGCCGGAGCCGATTCGCACGCGCCGACGTGGAGGCCCTGGCCCGTCGCGGGCGGCCGCGCCGGTCGAGCCGGTCCACGTCGTTCGACATCGAGATCGAGACCGCGATCACCGACGCCGACGGCCACCACGTGCGGTACCGGGGACACGACGCGACGGCCGCCGCCGGCCGCGTCTGCTTCGAGCGGGTGGCCGAGCTGCTCTGGACCGGTCTGCTCCCGGATCGATTCCGACCGTGGCCGGGCGAGCGCGTGGAAGTCCCCGACGCGATCACCGGCGTTCGGGCGCGGTTGCGCATGGCAGCCACGCTCGCCGCGTCATCGGCCGGCATCGGTGACCGCCTCGATCCCGACCTCGTCGTCGACGAGGGGCGCACGCTCATCGCCACCCTGGTCGACTCGTTGCCGGCGAACCCGGTCCGCCGGGTCCCCGCGCTCGTCCTCGACGACGGGCGGCGCCTCCATCGCACCATTGCCGGGCGGCTGTGGCCGGCGCTCCGGCCGGCGCGCCGCTCGCCCGAACTGGTCGGCGCCGTCGACGTCGCGCTCGTGCTGCTGGCCGACCACGAGATGGCGGCGTCCACGTTGGCGGTCCGCGTCGCCGCGTCGGTCCGGTCCGGTGTGTCGGGCGTGATCGCCGCGGGGATGGGGGCGCTCGCCGGCCCCTTCCACGGTGGGGCGAGCGCGGAGGCCCGGCGTCTGCTGCGCGAGGCGGTCACGACGTCGCCCGCCCGTGCCGTCGAGGCGGCGCTCGACCGCGACGGTCTCGTACCGGGCCACGGTCACGTGCTGTACCGCGAGGTCGACCCGCGCTTCGTCGAGCTGATGCGGCACCTCGCACGCAGCGGCGACGATCCGGTGCTCGACGCGGTCGGCGGGCTCGGTGATGCCGTCCGGCGACGGGGCCTGCCCCCGGCCAACGTCGACCTCGCCCTGGCGGCGCTCGGGGAGATGGCGGGGATGCCCGACGACGCGGGCGAGGCGATCTTCACGGTGGCACGAACGGCAGGGTGGCTCGCACACGCCGTCGAGGAGCTCGCCGAGCGGCCCGTGCGGTTCCGCCCCCGCGCGACCTACGTGGGCCCGTGACCGCCCGCGCCGACCGACACCACGACCGGCCCGCTCAGCTCGGCACCGGCACGGTACGGTGAGCGCGTGACCAACGAACTGGCGGTCGACCTCGATCTCCGTCCACTGACGGGCAGCCTCGGTGCCGAGATCGGTGGCATCGACCTGTCCGCTCGTCTCGACGATCAGGTGATCGCGGCGCTGCGCGCCGCGTTCGTGCGCTACCACGTGCTGTTCTTCCGCGAGCAGGACCTGACGCCGGAGGCCCAGATCGCCTTCGGCCGCCGGTTCGGCGAGCTCGACACCCACCCCTTCGTGGAGGGCCTGCACGAGCACCCCGAGATGATCGAGATCATCACCGAGCCCGACGACACGGCGAACTTCGGCGGTGGATGGCACACCGACGTGACGTTCCTCGCGCAACCCGACCTCGGGTCGATCCTGTACGCCGTGGACGTACCGCCCGTCGGTGGTGACACCTTGTTCGCCGATCAGCACGCGGCGTACCGCGCGCTCTCACCCACCATGCAGGCCTTCCTCTCGACGCTGACGGCTCGGCATTCGGCCGGCTCCCAGTACGGGGCGGGCGGGTACTCGACCCGGTCGCGATCGATGCGCACGAAGAACGCCCAGACCGCCGCCGAGATCGTCGAGCACCCGGTGATCCGCACGCACCCCGAGTCGGGCGAGAAGGCGCTGTACGTCAACCCGGCCTTCACGACGGGCATCGTCGGGCTGCGGGCGGCCGAGTCGTCGGCACTGCTGCGGTTCCTGTTCTCGCACGCGACCCGGGAGGAGTTCACCTGCCGGTTCCGCTGGGCGCCGGGCTCGGTCGCGATGTGGGACAACCGCAGCGTGCAGCACTACGCGCTGCACGACTACCACGGACACCGCCGGGTCATGCGTCGCATCACGATCGCCGGCGACCGGCCGCGCTGATCGTCCTCACCCCTCGCCGCTCCCACGTCGGGGTCGATGACCTTCGACCCTTGCACCGCCGGCACATCCCGGCGATCGTTGGGTGATGCCACCCGAGCGGTTGTCGTACCTCAGCCAGAACGACGCCATCATGTGGCAGGTCGAGTCGGACCCGTTGCTGCGCTCGACCATCGTCGCCGTCTCGATCCTCGACCGGGCACCCGAGTGGGAGCGGGTCGTCGCGGCGACGCGACGGACGATCGACCACGTGCCCGCGCTGCGGCACCGTGTGGTCCCGGCCCCCCTGCACCACGGCACCCTGCAATGGGTGCCGGCCGACGTGGTCGATCTCGACCACCACCTGCGACACGTCGTGCTGCCGGCCCCGGGCACCGTCGACCAGTTGCTCGAGCACGCGCGGGCATCGGGAGCCGCCCGGTTCGACCCCGATCGTCCGCTGTGGCACTTCACCCTGGTCGAGGGACTGGAGAACGGACGCGCGGCGTTCGTCACCGTCGCCCACCACGTCGTGACCGACGGGATCGGCGCGGTCCAGCTGGCCGCGCACCTGTTCGACCTCACGGCCGACCCGGCGCCCGGCCCGACCGCGGCGGACCCGACCGCGGCGGTCCGCGAGACGGACGCCTCGGCCGAGGGACATGCGCCCGACGTCGTCCACCGGTGGCTCGACGCGGTCGCGCGCGACGTCGGTGTGGCGGCCTCCGTGGCGCGCCACGGGATCCCGGCACTGATCCCCGATCTGCTCCACGCCCTCCGCCACCCCATCGAAGCGAGCACCGAGATCGTGGAGACGACCCGCTCGATCGCCCGCGCCGTCGCGCCGGCGGTCGACACGAAGTCGCCACTCATCGCCGACCGACGACCGGTGGGGCGCTACCAGTCGATCGAGGTGCCCCTCGACGACCTCCGGGCGGCGGCGGCGACGGTCGGCGCGACGGTGAACGATGCCTACCTCGCGGCGATCACCGGCGGGCTGCGCAGGTACCACGAGCACCACGGGGCACCGGTCGAGACGCTGCGGATGGCGATGCCGATCAGCCTGCGCAGCGACGGCGACCGCACGGGCGGGAACCGGGTGTCGTTGCTCCGCTTCGAGGTTCCGGTCGACGAGACCGACCCCGCGGCTCGTCTGGCAGCGCTCCACGAGCTCGGGGCGCGGATCCGGGCGGAGCGTTCGTTGGCGCACACCGAGGCGATCGCCGCGGTCCTGAATCTCCTGCCCCGCCAGCTCCTCGGGACCATCTTGAAGCACGTCGACGTGATCGCCTCGAACGTGCCCGGCGTACCGGTCCCGTTGTACCTCGGGGGAGCCGAGGTGGAGCGGGTGATCCCGTTCGGCCCGACGGCGGGGTCGTCGGTCAACCTGACCCTGATGTCGTACTGCGGGACGTGTTCGGTCGGGGTGCACGCCGACACCGCCGCGATCCCCGACGCCGAGGTGTTCCTGGAATCGCTGCGAGCGGGATTCGACGAGGTCGTGGCGCTCGCCCGGTGACGGAAGCCCGTCAGCTGCGTCGGACCCAGCCGGACCGCTCGCTGACGTCCTCGACCGCTCCGCCCGCCTCGGCCCACCCGTTGAACCCGACGTCGAGGTGGGCGACGTTGGCGAACCCGAGCTCCCCGAGCACGTCGGTCGCCAGCGCCGAGCGTTGACCACCTGCGCAGTACAGGACGTAGCGGTCCGCGAACTCGAACCCTTCGCGCGCATACGGGCTCTCCGGGTCGAACCAGAACTCCAGCATCCCGCGCGGCACCGAGACGGACCCGGGGATCACACCCTTCTCGATGCGCTCGCGGAAGTCGCGGATGTCGACCACGGTCACGTCGCCACCGTCGATCTCCGCCTGCAACTCGGCGACCGACAGCTCCTCGATCCTCGCCTTCGCCTCGGCGACCAGCTCGTTGATCGTGCGACGTCCCCCGCTCATGCGCGCAACCTAGCCCCTCGCGGCGCTCGAACACGGACGGGAGCCGGCACGACCGCTCGCCGGTCACGGGTCTGGTAGAACTGCCGACATGAGGGGACGGCGGCACGACTCGGCCCTGCCTCGGGGGCGGTACGTGTCGGTGGTGCGATCGGCGCCGTTCGGGCCATCCGTGTTCGGCTCATCCGAGTTCGGCGGGGCTCGGGGCTGATCCGGCCATGGGGCTGGTCTGGCTGCTCAGCCGTCGCGACCTGAGTTGGCGACGGCGCCGGCTGGCGATGGCGGTGGCGGGCACGACGGTCGCGTTCGCGCTCACGCTCTTGCTCACCGGGGTGAGAGAAGGTATCGACCTCGAGGCCAACCGGACCGTCGACAGCCTCGGCGCCGATGCCTTCTTGGTGAGCGACAGCGTCACCGGCCCGTTCACCAGCCTGGGCCAGGTCCCGGCGGCGTGGGCCGGCCAGGTCGGCGAGATCGCGGGGGTCGACGACGCCGCCGCGTTGGCGAGCGTTCGTCACCGGATCGAGTCGGAGCCCGCCACCGACGTCTATCTCGTCGGTGCCGAGCCCGGGCGGGTGGGCATGCCCGACGTGAACGAGGGCCGGGCACCCCGGAGCACGGGCGAGGCCGCGATCGGATCCGCCGCCGAGCAGCGGATCGGAGATCGGGTCGAGATCGGCGGCCGGTCCTTGGAGATCGTCGGCATCGTCTCGGGCACCAGCGTGTGGGTCAGCATCCCGGTCCTGTACGTGACGCTGCCCGACGCCCAGGCGCTGATGTTCGGGGGTGAACCGGCGGCCACCGCCATCGTCACCCGCGGGGTGCCCGACCGGTTGCCGGACGGCCTGACGGCGCTGACGCCGACCGAGGCGGTCACGGATCTCCTACAACCGCTCGAGAGCGCGCTCGACACCATCTCGCTCATCCAGTTCCTGCTCTGGATCATGGCCGCCACGATCGTGGGCTCGATGCTCTACATCTCGGCGCTGGACCGGGCACGCGACTTCGCCGTCCTGAAGGCGTTCGGCACCGCCAACTCCAAGCTGGCGGGGGCACTCGTCGTCGAAGCCGTGGCCATCTCCGGCGTCTCGGCACTCGGAGCGATCGCGCTGGCGAGACCACTCGCCGAGCTCCATCCCGGGGTGGTGTCGTTCCCGGCGTGGACGGTCCTCGCGTTGGCCGGCCTCGCCCTCGGTGTCGGCACCGTCGGCGCGCTCGCCGGCGCCCGCCGGGCCGTCGCGGTCGATCCCGCCGAGGCGTTCGCAGGTCCCTGATGCCAGATCTCGTGGCCTCCCGACTCACCGTCGAGTACCGAAGCGGTGACAGCACCGTCCGCCCGCTCGACGGCCTCGACTTCCGCATCGAGTCGGGTTCCACCGTGCTGCTCCTCGGCCCCAGCGGCTCGGGCAAGACGACCCTGCTCTCCTGTCTCGCCGGTCTGCTCACCCCCACTGCGGGAACGGTCCGGTTCGGCGACGTCGTGGTCTCCGAGCTCACCGGTGCCCGCCGGCTGCACTTCCGGCGGTCCCAGGTCGGCATCGCGTTCCAGGCCTTCAACCTCGTACCGAGCCTCACGGCACTCGAGAACGTGATCGCCCCGCTGTTGGCGCGAGGGGTGCGCACGAAGGAGGCGCGGCGCCGGGGCAGCGAGCTGCTCGAGCGCGTCGGTCTCGCCGACCGGCCCCGTCACCGCCCGGGGACGCTGTCGGGCGGGCAGCAGCAACGAGTCGCGATCGCCCGGGCCATCGCCACCGACCCGCCGCTCCTGCTCGCCGACGAACCGACGGCCCACCTGGACCAGAGCCACGTCGAGGGCATCACCGAGCTGTTGCGGTCGCTCCGGTCACCGGACAGGGTCATGCTCATCGCCACGCACGATCCGCGTCTCCTGCCCCTCAGCAGCGACA